>CACZON010000125.1 GCA_902782805.1 Oscillospiraceae bacterium | reverse complement strand
TTTTCCCGCGCCGCCCGAGGCGATCACGGGGACAGAAACGGCTTCACAGACTTTTTCGAGCATTGGGAGATCAAAGCCGCCCTTGACGCCGTCGGTATCGATCGAATTGAGAACGATCTCGCCCGCGCCGCTCCCGACGCCTCGCTTAATCCATTCGATCGCTTCGAGGCCGGTGTTTTCTCTGCCGCCTTTCTGAAAGACACGGAAAACGCCGTCGACGCGCTTGACGTCGACCGACAGAACGACACACTGATCGCCGTAGCGTTTCGCGGCTTCGTAGATCAGGCCGGGATTGCGGATCGCGCCGGAATTGACGCTCACTTTATCGGCGCCGCATTTGAGGACGCGGTCGAAATCTTCGAGCGAGCCGATCCCTCCGCCGACGGTCAGCGGAATGAAGACCCGGCGTGCGGTTTCGGTGAGGATCTCGGTAAAGATCTTCCTCCCGTCGGACGAAGCGGTGATATCATAGAACACGAGCTCGTCCGCGCCGCAGGCGGAATAGTATTTTGCGAGCTCCACAGGCGAGGAAACGTCGCGCAGGGATTCGAAATTGACGCCCTTTACAACGCGTCCGTCGCGCACGTCGAGACACGGTATAATTCGTTTTGTGATCATTTTGCCACCTCGATCGCATCTTTGAGGTCAATCGCGCCGGTATAATACGCTTTTCCGATAATCGCGCCGTACAGCGAAAGCGCGCGCAGCGCGCGAAGATCGTCGAGCGTTGAAACGCCGCCGGACGCGGTCAGTAAAAATCCGTAGTTTTCCGCGATCCGACGATACAGTTCGAGATGGATCCCCTGCATCGCGCCGTCGCGGGAAATATCGGTTACGATCAGGTTTTTTACGCCGATTTCCTGCATTTGATCGCAGAACTGCGCTTCGGAAACGGAGGCGGTTTTCGTCCATCCTCGGATGGCAACGAATCCGTCCTTAAAGTCCGCTCCCACAGCGATCCGCTCACCGTAAAGCGAAATTGCTTTACGTAAAAACGGAACGTTTTCGATCGCCGCAGTTCCCAGAATCACGCGGTCGATTCCCGCGGAAAGATAGCGCTCGACCGTTTCGAGGTCGCGGATCCCGCCGCCGATCTCGCAGAACAGGCCGCTTTGCTCCTTGATCCGCAGGATCGCGTCGAAATTCGGCGTTTTTCCGCTTTTCGCGCCTTCGAGATCGACAAGGTGGATCGCCGCGGCGCCCTTTGCCTTAAAATCGAGCGCAACGGCGGCCGGATCGTCGTGATAGACTGTTTTCTTTTCGTAATCGCCGCGCAGAAGCCGCACGGCCTTGCCTTCGATCAGATCGATCGCCGGAAAAATCAGCATAAAAGCGCTCCTTTACAGCTCGGAAAACGCGCGCAGAATCGAAAGACCTACTTCCCCGCTCTTTTCCGGATGAAACTGGCAGCCGAAGACGTTCCCGCGGCCGACTGCCGCGGTCAGATCGGCGCCGTATTCGGCCGTCGCAATCAAAGAATCATCGCAGTCTGCCGCATAGTAGGAATGGACGAAATAAACGAATTCGCCCTCCTTTACGTAACGCATCAGCGGGCTTTTGCGGACGATTTTCAGCGCGTTCCAGCCGATATGCGGAATTTTATACTCCCCCGGGATCACCTCGGAAATCGGCCGCACCTCGCCCTTGAGAAGCCCGAGGCCGGGATGTTCGCCGTATTCATAGCTCTTTTCAAACAGAAGCTGCATCCCGAGGCAGATGCCCAGAAGCGGCTTTCCGGCTGCGGCAAGCTCTTTGAGAACCGGAGCAAGCGGCGCGAGCTTTTCGGCGGCGTCGCCGAACGCGCCCACGCCGGGCAGGATGATCTTATCCGCCGAGCGAAGCGTCGTTTCATCGCTTGAAACGACCGCTTCGGCGCCGATCGCGGCAAACGAGCTTTTGAGCGAAAAGAGATTGCCGACGCCGTAATCTACGATTGCGATCATTTATAAAACTCCTTTGGTCGAGGGAATCTCCGAAGAAAACTCCGGATCGATCGCAACGGCTTTTCGAAGCGATCTTGCGGCCGATTTGAACGCGCCTTCGATGATATGGTGCGAATTGGTGCCGCAAAGAGAGCGGATATGGAGCGTTGCGGCAGCGGTGCGCGTAAAGCCGAGCCAGAATTCCTCGACAAGCTCGGTATCAAAGCTGCCGACCTTCTGCGAGGGGATCGAAAGCGCATAGCCGAGATAACTGCGGCCGGAAAGATCGACGGCCGTAAGGATCAGCGCTTCGTCCATCGGGAGGATCGTATCGCCGTAGCGGCAGACGCCGCGCTTTTCGCCGAGCGCTTTTGAAAACGCCTCGCCGAGCGCGATTCCGATATCTTCAACGGTATGATGATCGTCAACCCAGGTATCGCCCTTGCATTCAAACTCGAGATCGAAGCGCCCGTGGCGGGCAAAAAGCGTGAGCATATGGTCGAGGAATCCGCAGCCGGAGCTGATTTTGCTTTCGCCTTTCCCGTCGAGATTCAGGGACAGCGCGATCTCAGTTTCGTTCGTTTTTCGCGTGATGGAAGCCGTTCTCATAATCATTCCTCCAGAATTTCCGCGATCGCCGCGATCAGCGTTTCGATCTGATCGGACGTGCCTACGGTGATTCGGTTATAGTCCGCAATGCGCGGCAATGAAAAGTGGCGGATCAGGATCTTCTTTTCCTTGAGCTTTAAGTACAGCGCCTCGCCGGAAATCTTCGGGCTTTTCGCAAAGACAAAATTCGCCGCGGAAGGCAGAACGGAAAATCCGAGCGCCTTAAGCTTTTTCGTTAAAACAGCGCGGTTTTCGATGATCTCACGGCGCGTTTTCTCAAAATATTCCGTATCCTCAAGCGCGCCGGCGCCTGCGGCCATCGTCATCGAATTGACGTTATAGGGATTGATGGAATACTGGATCGTTTTCAGGTCGCGGATCAGGCTTTCGTTTGCGATGCCGATTCCGAGCCGTCCGCCCGCGAGTGAGCGCGATTTCGAGAAGGTCCGCACCACGAGCAGATTTTCGTATTCCGGCAGCAGGGCGATTGCGCTCTCTCCGCCGAAATCGATATAGGCTTCGTCGACAACGACGATGCTTTCGGGATTGCTTTTAAGAATCGATTCGATCGCCGAAAGGGGCAGCAGGACGCCCGTAGGCGCGTTTGGATTCGCGAGAAAGATGGTTCCCCTCATTCCGGAATAATCGGCAGGATCGATCGTAAAATCGTCCTTTAAGGGGATTTCGCGATACGGGACGCAATGTACCTGCGCAAAAACCGGGTAAAAGCCGTAGGTGATATCGGGAAAGATCGCCGGGCGGCTTTCGTCACAGAACGCCATAAACGCAAAATTGAGCGTTTCATCGGAACTGTTGGTAAAGATCAGGCGGCTTTCGGGGACTCCGAGCGCTTTTGCGCCGGCTTTTTTGAGGATCGTACTCTCCGGATCGGAATAAAGATTGAGCGAACCGGACGCGTTCTTTGCGTATTTTTGCGCAAGCGGCGAAGGAGGAAAGGGCGATTCGTTGGTATTGAGCTTGAGATAGAGCGTATCTTTCGGCTGTTCGCCCGGGGTGTAAGGCGTAAGATCACGGTATCGCTGCGAGAAAAACCGGCTCATGGCTCTTCCTCCTGCATTCTGCACAGCGCGCTTCTTGCGTGGGCGGAGAGACCTTCCGCCTCGGCAAAAGCGGCGATCTCAGGCGCCACGCGCGCGAGCGCCTCGCGCGTATAATAGGTGTACTGTGTTTTCTTGATAAAATCGTCGACGGAAAGCGGGCTTGAAAACTTTGCGGTTCCGCCGGTCGGAAGCGTATGATTCGGGCCGGCGAAATAATCGCCGAGCGCCTCCGGGCAATCGCGCCCGAGAAAGACCGATCCGGCATGGCGGATCCGGGAGAGATAATCGAACGGCGCGTCGACGCAGAGTTCCAGATGTTCCGGCGCGATCTCGTTGGCGATCTCGATCGATTTTTTCAGATCGTCGGCCACGATGATCTTTCCGTTTTGATCGATGGAAGCGCGGGCGATTTCTTTTCGCGGGAGCTTTTCAAGCTGCCGCTCGATCTCTTCGCGAACTTTGAGCGCCAGCTCCATGCTGTCCGTAATCAGAACGGCACTTGCCATTTTATCATGTTCCGCCTGAGAAAGCAAATCCGCCGCGGCAAAACGCGGGTTCGTATTTGCGTCGGCAACGATCAGGATCTCACTCGGCCCGGCGATCATATCGATCGAAACGAGCCCGAAGACCTGCTTTTTCGCTTCGGCAACGTATGCGTTACCCGGTCCGACGATTTTATCGACTTTCGGAATGCTCTCGGTACCGAAGGCGAGCGCGGCGATCGCCTGAGCGCCGCCGACTTTGAAGATGCGATCGACTCCGGCAACGGAGGCC
>CACZON010000124.1 GCA_902782805.1 Oscillospiraceae bacterium | reverse complement strand
GCGCATCCTGCGCACGATCGAGCTCTTTGAGGAGCGCGACATCATCCGTTCCACGGAGCGCGACGCGCTTACCGGGCTTTACAACCGTGAGTATTTCTACCGCTACTCCGCGCAGTTTGACACGTTCCATCCGGACACCGAAACGGACGCCGTCCTGATCGACGTGAACCATTTCCATATTCTCAACGAACGCTACGGCAGAGCCTACTGCGACGAGATCCTCAGGAAGATCGCGGCGGCGCTGCTCGAAATCTTCGGAGAAACCGGAATCGTCTGCCGCAGGGAAGCGGATACCTTCCTCGTCTACTGCCTGCACCGCGACGATTACGAAGAAGTGCTGCGCAATACCGGAAACATTGAGGAAAACCAGATCCATCTGCGCGCGGGCGTCTACTCGAACGTCGACCGTGAAATCGAGGTGGAGCACCGTTTTGACCGCGCAAAGCTCGCGGCGGATACCGTGAAGAACAGCTTTACAAGGTGGATCGCGATCTATGACAATTCCCTCCACGAGAAGGAGGTTTTCGCCGAGCGGCTGATGGAAAGCTTCCATGCCGCCATCCGGGAAAAGCAGTTTACGGTTCATTACCAGCCGAAATTCGACGTCCGTCCCCAGGAACCGGTCCTGAACAGCGCTGAGGCGCTCGTGCGCTGGAAGCACCCGGAGTTCGGAATGGTCAGCCCCGGGGTGTTCATCCCGATCTTCGAGGAAAACGGTCTGATTCGGGAGCTCGATTCTTTTGTCTGGCGCGAAGTCGCCTCACAGATCCGTCAGTGGAAGAAAACGCTTGGGCGTTCGATCCCGGTTTCCATCAACGTTTCGCGCATCGATCTGTATGATCCGAAGCTTCCCGAAACGCTCAACGAGATCGTTTCGACCTACGGCCTTTCGCACGATGAGCTGCTGCTGGAAATTACGGAATCCGCTTATACGGAGAATTCCGATCAGATCATCAGTATTGTCAATCAGCTGCGCGACAGCGGGTTCCATATTGAAATGGATGATTTCGGAACCGGTTATTCCTCGCTCAATATGATTTCGGCGCTGCCGATCGACGTACTCAAGCTCGATATGCAGTTTATCCGCACCGCATTCAGGGAGCGCAAGGATACGCGCCTGCTGGAGGCGATCATCGGCCTTGCGAAATCCATGAATCTGCCTACGATCGCGGAAGGCGTTGAAACGGCGGAGCAGATGTTCACCCTGAAATCCATGGGGTGCGACGTGATTCAGGGATATTATTTCTCGAAGCCGCTTCCGGCGGAGGAATTTGAAACCTTTGTAAGAAATCTTTCCGTCGGGGTGCCGACCGGAGTGCCCGGAGCGCAGAGCTTCGTGAAGGAAGGCCCCCGCGACCGTTATACCTATGAGGCGCTCCATGATCCGCTGACCGGTCTGTACAACCACAGCGCGTTCGATATCCTGTTCCAGGATTCGGACCAGAATCATATCGCCGTCATGATCGCCACGATAGACGATTACGCCGCCATCCGCAGCGAGCGCGGCAGGGAATATGCGAACCGGGCGGTTCTACGTGTGGCGGACGTTCTGCGCGGCAGCTTCCGTTCCGCGGATCACGTCTGCCGGCTGCAGGAGGATGAATTCGTCGTGATCATAACCCGCATGACCAGCTCGATGCAGGATCTGGTGCTCCGGAAGGTAGAGCAGATCAATTCGGCGCTCGGAGCTCCCGCAGATGGGCTCGATCCGATCATGATGAGCGTGGGCATCGCGTTCTCGGACCGTGAGAATCCGCAGGGCGACGTTTTTGCGGACGCCGACTCCGCACTGAAAAAGATGAAGCAGATCCGCCGCAGCGGCTGTGCGGTCTATTGATGCGCAGCCTGCCGCGCAGATTTCCGTAGACGCGAAAATTTACTTGTGATATAATCGTTTTGTGAAAAAACTTCCCCGGACAGACGTTTCGGGGGAACAAGAACATCCTGATAGAAAAACTGCCGCGAAAACGCATCGCATAGAGGGAAGTGAGAACCTTGCGGCACAAAATACGCATATTTTCCCTGCTGCTTGTGCTGCTCCTGCTTCTTGCGGGCTGCGGGGAGGATTCTCCCGCCGGCATTCCCGACACTTCTTCCGGTGAGAACTTTGTCCCCTACAAAGCGCCGCCCATGGCCGAGTCGGCGTTTCATCCGGAAGCGGCGCAGGGAAACGAGGAAGCGCAGATCGATATCTCCGCAGTCAGCGAGGGATATGTCGCCGTATGCGGCAAATCGGATAGGCGCATGAAATTCCAGGTCCTGTTCGGCGATCTTACCTACAACTACGATCTTTCGTCTGACGGTACGCCTTCCATTTTTCCGCTTCAGTGCGGAGACGGTCATTATATCTTCCGAATCGCGAAGAATATTTCCGAGAGCAAGTACGCGATGATTTATACTGTCGAGTGTGACGTGACACTCGCGGATGAATTTCAGCCCTTCCTGCGCCCGAGCGATTACAGCAACTACAGCGCGCAATCCGAATGCGTCAAAAAGGCAACGGAGCTCGCCGGAACCTGCTCGAACGCTCTCGAGGTCGTTTCCGCGATCTACGATTTCGTCTGCGGAAACGTGAAGTACGACTACGAAAAGGCAGAAACCGTATCTTCCGGATACCTGCCGGACGTGGACGAAACGCTGCGCACGAAAAAGGGCATCTGCTTTGATTACGCTTCGCTCGCCGCCGCGATGCTGCGCAGCCAGGGGATCCCAACGAAGATCATCTTCGGCTATGTGGAACCCGACAGTGTCTATCACGCTTGGAATATGTTCTATACGAAGGAAAGCGGCTGGGTAACGGTAAAATTCGAGGTAAAGGGAAAAATCTGGACACGGGTGGATATGACCTTTGCCGCGGGCGGCGTTCCGGCGGAATTTGTCGGCGACGGAAGCAATTATACAGATCTATTTTCCTACTGATAAAGGGGGAGCGAACAGATGAGCAAGAAAAAACTGGATGAGCTCGGCGTCAGCGCGTTTTGCGAAAGCATGGCGATGATGATCAAGTCCGGTATACAGACCGATGAGGCGGTGGCGCTTCTGCAGAGCGAAAGCGGAAGCCATGGAGTCCTTTCCGAAGGCCTGCGCTATATGAAAGAGCAGCTTGAAAGCGGAAGCACTTTTACCGACGCGATGAAGGGCACGGGAATTTTCCCCGATTTCGCCGTTCAGATGATCGAGGCGGGCGAAAGTTCCGGACGGCTCGAGAGCGTGCTTTTCAGGCTTTCGCGGTATTATGCCGATCAGAAAACGCTTTCCGAAAAAATCCGCGGCGCGGTGACCTATCCCGCCGCGATGCTTGTGCTGATCATCGCGGTGCTGATCGTGATGATCACCGTTGTGCTGCCGGCGTTCCGTGCCGTATATGACCGTCTGACCGGCTCGATCGCCGCATCCTCTTACGCGTACATTCGTTGGGCGGGCGTCTTCTGCACGGCGGCGCTGATCGTTCTGGCGGTCGTTGCCGCGGCGCTGCTTGCCGTGGTGATTCTCTGGAAAACCGGCCGCCGCGATACGGTGCTCGCGCTTCTGGAAAAGATCCCGAGCTGCCGCTCCATTTTAAGAACGAACGCACTGTTCCGTTTCAGTTCCGCGCTGAGCACGTTCCTCGCGAGCGGCGAAATGCAGGATGAAGCGGTGCTTAAGAGTATTCCCATGGCCGGTTCCAAAAGTCTTGAACCGAAGCTTCAGAGCCTTTACAGACGTATGGAGGAAGGACACAGTATCTCCCAGGCGGCTTTCGATGAGCAGCTCTTCGATCCGGTTTACGGCCGGATGCTGCTCGCGGGCGAACGCAGCGGCGAGCTGGAGCACGTGCTCGGGCGCCTGACGGAGCTTTTAGAGGAAAGCGGCACGCATCAGGTGGACCGGCTGATCGAAATCGTCGGGCCGGTGCTTTCGGGCGTGCTGATGGTGGTCATCGGTCTCACGCTGATCAGCGTGATGCTGCCGCTGATCGGTATGATGAACGCGATCGGTTAAGGAGGAAACCATGTACTCAGAACCAGTAAAGCGCAGAACAGGCTTGTATGTTTTCCTTCTGGCGCTCCTGCTGTTCGCGGTGATGGTCGGACTTGTCTTCCTGCATTCCGGCCGTGATATCAGCGAGGAGGGCGCGGCCGCCATCCGTGAGACGGTGCGCCGCAGCGCGCTGCAGTGCTATGTGGTGGAAGGCGTTTATCCGCCGGATCTGGAATATCTTCAGCGCAACTACGGCCTTGCGGTCAATACGGAGGATTATGTCGTGGTATACGATTGCTTCTCGTCGAATCTTCCGCCCACGGTCCGGGTCGTTGCCCGCAATCTGTAACGGGGGGAGGAACGGCCTTATGAAAAGAACTGAGAAAAATCCGATCCTTCTCCTGTCCGTAGGGCTTTCGGCGCTGTTTCTGGCGGGATTTCTGCTTCTTGTGATTTTCGGCGCGAAGAGCTACCGCGATATCGTCTCCTCGCAGTATGGCAATATGGACGCGCGGTCGCTGACGGCGTATCTTTCCGCGAGCATGAAGGCGAACGACAGCCTCGGCGCGGTCAGCGCCGAGGAAACCGGATACGGAACGGCGCTTGTTGTGACCGATCCCGAAACAGGCTACGCGCTGCGCTATTATCAATACGAAGGGCATCTTCTGGAGGATTTCGCTCCCGCGGATTCTCCGCTCGATCCGAAAGAGGCGCAGCAGATTGCGCCTACACAGATCTTTGAAGTGAAACGAATTTCACAGGACGTCTTTTCCGTTACGACGGACGCAGGGCGGACTCTGCTGCGCGTTCGGAGCAGAGAGGAGGCGGCGCCGTGAAGAAACAGCAGTTGACTTCATTCTATCTGGAATCGCTTGTTCTGATCGCCGCGTTTGTCGCGATGATCCTCGTGCTGACGGGCGTTTTCGGCGCCTCCCGCAGCCAGAGCGTCAAAGCGCGGGATCTTTCTCAGGCGGTCACGATCGCCGCAAACGCTGCGGAGGCGGTATCCGCTTCCGGATCGCTCGAGGAAGCGGCGGCGCTGCTTGATGAGGGCGGCAACGTACAGATCAGAGACGGCGCGATCGAAGCGCTCTACCGCGCGGACGGCGCTCCCTGCCTTGAGGGAGACGGCGCGCTGCGGCTTTCCCTGAGCTGGGAGGTCTCCAAATCGGACCCGTCGCTTGTGAATAGCAGACTGACCGTTTTCTCCCAGAAAGACGGGGCAGAGATCTACACGCTTGAGACGGCGCGTTACCGGAAGGAGGCGGCAGCATGAAGAAGCCTCCGTTCCGCCTGGGACCGCTTGCGCTGCTGCTGACGGTGATCAGCATCTGCCTTACGATTCTGGCGATTCTGACTTTTACCACCGCCCGGGCGGATCTGCGTCTCTCGGAAGAATACGCCCAGACCACAAAGGCCCGCTATGCGCTCGAGGCGCAGGGTCAGGAATATATAAGCCGGCTCAATCAGGGGCAGGAAACGCCTCCGGAAACGGACGAAGACGGCCTCTGCCGCGTGGAGCTTGAGCATGAGGGATATCTTCTTCATATCGCGCTTCGCCCCGCTCCCGACGGCGGCTATGAAATCGCTTCCTGGAAATCCGAGAAAATCTGGGAGCAGAACGATACGATCGACAATCTCTGGAACGGCAGTTTCGGAAAAGGAGAATGACATGAATATTCTGGAAATCCTGGAAAAAGCGATTGCAGCCCAGGCGGCGGACGTGTTCCTGGTTGCCGGCCTTCCGGTCACCTTCAAATGCGGTGGTCATCAGCAGCGTCTCGAAAGCGAGATGCTTATGCCCGCCCAGATCGAAGTGCTGGTTCATGAGATCTACGATTTTGTCAAGCGCAGCAGGGGGAACCTGGAGCGCGGCGCGGACGACGACTTTTCCTTCGCGGTGCCGAAGCTCGGGCGTTTCCGTG
>CACZON010000123.1 GCA_902782805.1 Oscillospiraceae bacterium | reverse complement strand
TCGTGGTGGGCACGAGCGCACCGGAGATCTGCCCGGTCTGTGCGCATCCGCAGGCGTACTTTGAGGTCAACGCGGAAAACTATTGATCCGAAACAAAAAAAGAGCGAACCGTTTTTGAAGCGGTTCGCTTTTTTGCTGCCCGAAATTTCAGCGTGCGGATTTTTCGCGGATCGAGCCGTCGCGATAGCAGGCAAGAAGCGCTTCCAGCGCGGCAATCCGGCGCATGTATTCTTTTCCGAGGTCGGTTTCTTCGATCAGAATGCGGTGGGACTCCGTTTCCACAACGCGGGTTTTGGTAAACGTCTGGGCAACCGAATTCGCCGTTGCCCGCTGGAAGGGCCGATGCTGCGCGAGGGTCAGTCCGTGGGAATCGTAGATCAGCGTATAGCCGGCGATCCCGGTCGTCGACTGATAGGCTTTCGAGATGCCGCCGTCGATGACGAAGAGCTTTCCGCCGCATTTTATGGGGCTTTCGCCCTTGCGTACCGGGACGTGACCGTTGACGATATGGGAGGAAGCGGGATCGAGCCCGAAATCGCGCAGGATCGCGGCGACGGTCTCCTCCTCCTCGTAATACGTGTAGTAAGGATTTTTGCGTTCTTCGCGCAGTTTGGGCGCCTGCGGAAGATCGGCCGCGGTGAAATAGCGCTCGAAGGTCGTCATGCGGTCTTTTCCGTAGAGCGGGGATTTTGCGCCGCACCAGAGATACCACATAAAATCGACGCTCTTTTCATCGTGCTGGTAATACGCACGGCGAACGACGAGATCGATCTGATCGAGCAGCTCCCGGCCGCGGTATTCTTTTCCGTCGATCGCAAGAGCGGCAAAGGAGCCGTCCTCCTCCATCGGGATGCAGCCGTGATAGAGCAGATTTCCGTTGACGGCTTTATACATCGAACCGCGGGACATGATGAAATCGAGATGGCGCCGCAGCGCGGAGGAATGGCGGAAAGAAGCGGAGATCCCTTCGACAAGCGCCTGCTCCGCTTCGGTCAGCGCGTAGGGGTCGGCGGGATCGACCGTCGGGAAGTTTTTATCGCAGAGCGGGATCTCTTTTCCGTCGATGCGCAGAACGTGCTTCTCAAAATCGATCCGGTCGAGCAGCAGCCGGTGTTCCATCCCAAACGAAGGATTGCGGCGGATCAGCTGGCCTTCGAGCTTGAACATGATGATCGCCACGGCCTTGTGCATTTTCGCGGCGAGCGGAGAATCGACGGGATCGTATTTGTTCTGGTCGAGGATATGCGGCAGGAACGCCGTACAGGGATCGCCCGAGTAGACTTCGTCGGCGAACATCGAGAGCGGACGCAGGTTGATGCCGTAGCCGTCTTCGAGCATATCGAAATTGTTGTAGCTCAGCGCAATGCGCAGCACGGAGAAGATGCAGGCGAGATTCCCGCAGAGCGCGCCGATCCAGTCGATATCGTGGTTGCCCCATTGGAGATCGACGTTGTGGTGGTGCATCAGCTCATCGAGGATTCTGTTTGCGCCGGGGCCGCGGTCGAAGATATCGCCGATGATGTGGAGATTGTCGACCGCGATCTGGCTGATCAGATAGCAGAGACTCGTGATCAGCCCCTCGGCGATGCCGGTATCGACCGCCGCGGAGATCACTTCCTGATAGTAGATCGATTTCGCGTGGGTATCGGAAGCGCCGAGCAGCTCGAGGATGATCGAGCGGTATTTGCTGCCGATAAAGGAAACGAGGTGGCTCGATGAGGACTTATGGGCTACCTCCTGCAGCACCGCGGTCAGCCGGTTGAGAACGATGCGGTACCATTCACTGCAGTCGCCGGTTTCCAGCTTCTTGCTGCGCAGGATCTGCTCGGGATAATAGATCAGCGAAGCGAGCTCGTCGCGCTGAGCTTCTGTCAGCAGATTTCCGAAAAGTCCTTCGATTTTATCGCGGATCGTGCCCGAAGCGGAACGAAGCAGGTGAATAAAGGCTTCGTGTTCGCCGTGGAGATCGCTGAAATAGTACTCCGTCCCTTTGGGAAGATGAAGCGTGGCGCGCATCTGAACGATCGCCGAAGCGGTCGCCGCCGCGTTGGGATATTGCTCCGAGAGCAGATGAAGATAAGTAAGATCCAAAGCGTTGAGGTCCGTTTCCATTTGGATGGAGCCACCTTTCCGGGTAAAATGGGCAGACGCCCTTACGCTTTTTATCATAACATGCGCCGCATCGTCCGTCAAATAGGAAAAATCGGTTTCCGTAAAAAGTAACGATTGACGAAGCGCGTCGGGAAAGGTAGAATAAAGGAAAAGATCTGCGATTTTGAAACGGAGGAGCCCCTATGCTCGATCAGTTTGAACGGTTTGATATGAAAAAACCGCCGATGCGCCAGCATCTGCGGCTGCTGATCCGCGCGCTCTGCACGCCGGACCTGATTCTCCATCGAAACAAGCTTACGAAAATCCGGATGGAAGGCGTCAAGCCGCCGTATCTGCTCCTGTGCAATCACAACGCCTTTATGGATTTCAAGGTGGCGTCGAAAGCGACGGCGCCTTACCGCTGCAATTACGTTGTCGCGATCGACGGCTATCTCAAACGCGAATGGCTGCTGCGGCTGATCGGCTGTATCTGCAAGCGCAAATTCACGAACGACGTTACCCTGATCCGTCAGCTGCGGCGCGTGATCGACCGCGGCGATATCGCCGTGATCTATCCCGAAGCGCGCTATTCGCTCTGCGGAACGACGGCGCCGTTGCCGGCCTCGATCGGTAAGCTCGCGAAGCTTTTGAAGGTTCCGGTCGTAACGCTCATCTGCCACGGGCACCACGTCAACTCGCCGTTTTTCAATCTCCCCGATCACAAGGTCCGGGGAACCGAGGCGGAGATGACCTGCCTTCTGACGAAGGAGGACGTCCTGACGAAACCGCACGAGGAGCTGACTGAGGCGATCGAACAGGCGTTTCTGTACGATGATTATACCTGGCAGAAGGAAAAGGGGATCCGGATCACCTATAAAAACCGCGCAAGAGGTTTACATAAAATTCTGTATCAGTGCCCTCACTGCGGTACGGAGTATCGAATGACCTCGTTCGGAACGACCCTGCGCTGCGAAAGCTGCGGCAAGGAATGGGAGATGACGGAGCTTTCCGAGCTGCGCGCAAAGGAAGGGGAGACGGAATTCTCCCATATCCCGGATTGGTACGAATGGGAGCGGAAAAACGTCCGCGCCGAGGTGGAGCGCGGGGAATACTGTTTCCGCTGCAAGGCGCGCGTCGACGCGCTGCCCAACGCGAAAAAATACATCGATCTCGGCTATGCCGAGCTGATCCACGATATGAACGGATTCCATCTCAAGGGCGAGTACGAGGGAGAACCCTACGGGGCGGAACTTTCCCCGGCGACGCTTTATTCCTGCCATATCGAATACGATTACCTCGGAAAATACGGCGACTGTGTCGATCTCAACACCCTGAATGATACGTTCTATACCTACCCGGTCGAATGCGATTTTTCCGTGACGAAAATGGCGCTCGCGACCGAGGAGCTTTACAATCATTACTGGAAGCAGAAAAATCCTGCAAAACAGATCACGGTTTCGCCCGCGGCCAACGCATCTGCGGCAACCGACGCATAAGACGGCCGCTTTCAAAAAAGCGACACAAAGAAAAAGGACCCGGAGTTTTGCTCCGGGTCCTTTTTCGGTTATTGAAAACTATGAAAGAAATTCAGCTGTGCCAGGATTACGGATAAGAAACACCGCTCTGCTGTGCCCACTCCTTCAAAGCTTCCTGCTTTGCAGCCATGTAGGTTTCAAGTCCGCCGGCTTTGAGCTTCTCTACGAATTCGGGGATCGTCGTCTCCGGATCGAGAGCGCCGTAGCCGATCGTCCAGCGGTATTCCGCGTCGGCGTTCTGCATGGCGGTGAATTCAGCGGCGTAAGGAGTGTTGTCCCAAGAGAATCCGAGGGCTTTCGATTTCAGGGAAGCTTCGTTCCACTTCATCGTACGCTCCCAGAGGTCCGGAGAGGAGGATTCCCAAACGTGGCTGATGCACTCGTTCGGCATCTCCCACTGGACGGAGTGCGCCCATTCGGAGTTGTTGACGTCGATGCCGTCCGGATATTTGATACGGCCGGTGCCGTCGTCGGTGAAGACGTAGTCGACGCCTTCTTCACCCCAGCAAAGGAGGTTCGAAAGGTCGGCGTCGCCATAGAACGCGTTGAGCAGCTGCATCGCGGCTACCGGTTCCTTCGTGTTGTAGCCAAGGCCCCAGCATACGGTCTGCGGGACGGAGGAACGGACGAGGTCCGGACCGAGCGCGAAGACGATCATATCCTTGGAGCATTCCGAGGAGATCTGAGCTCTGTAGCCGGGTTTTCCGGGGCCGCCCGTAGCCATTGCCGAACCTGCGCCGATACGAGCGCCGGCAGGAATGTTGCTCGTGAGGATGTCGCCGGGATAGTAGCCAGCCTGGTTGTACTTATACGCGCGGCGGCAGAGATCCCAGTAAAGATCGCTCTCGTAGCCGTTCGAAATTTCGAGGCTGTTGACCGGATCCATCAGAACGCCGTAATAATCGTTCGCGATCGGATCGATGAAAGCCGTTCCGAGGCCGCCGACCGGGCCGGCAAGAACCGCTTTGTCCGGGAATTTTTCGTGGAGCTGTTCGAAGATCGGCTCGAGCTCGTCGTAGGAGGACTTGATCGTTTCTTTCGATTCGTCGTCCCACTTGGATTCATAGTCGTAGCCGATTGCATCAAGATATTCCGCAGCGATGCAGAGAACGCCGCAGCCCATCGCGACCTCTTTTACCGGAGGAATTGCATAGAGCGCGTCGCCGGCGCTGCAGGCCTTGAGGTAAAGAGGATCATTGTAGGCAAGAATATCCGTGCCGTAGTTCTGGATCAGGTTGTCCTGATTCATGTCGTAGACGTAGCCGTTGTTGACCGCGCTGGTGTAGCCGATTCCACCGACCGCAAAGATGTCAAGAGGTTCGCCCGCGATGATCATAAGCGGAACCTGAGTGCTGAAGGTTGCAGAGTCGAGAACGAGAAGTTCCACTTCGATTCCGTAACGCTCCGTCGTGATTTCGTTGATGCGGTTCTGAATACGTTCAGTACCTGCGAGTGCGCCGATCCAGTCGAAGAATGCAAAGACAACCTTCGTGTTCTGGCCGGACGCTTTCCGTTCCGCGATCGCCTTCTCGGCAGGAGTCAGATTATCATCCTGAGAGGGCTCTTCGGAGGAAGCGGGGGTGCTGGGTTCTGAGCTCGAAGCAGGGGTGCTCGAAGACGGCGTGCTGGAAGACGGGGTGCTCGAAGAGGGCGTTTCCGTTTTGGAACAGCCGGCCAGGATCGCGATCACCATGCAGAGACACAGAACGACTGCAATGATTTTTTTCATTTGTCCCATCCTTTCATCATTTTAAGGTAATTGGCGCCGCTTTCCGTTTTCGGCTGTCCCCGGAAAGGGAACGAAAAACGGCGGATGCTGTCTGCGGTATTCCGTCTGGCAGCAGGTTTGCAATAAGTATTGCAGAACTACATGGAAATTATATCCCATCTCAAAAGAAAAAGCAAGTGCACGGCATGAATTCCGGAAAAAATATTCGGAAAAGTATTGCCTGAAAGGGAAAAATGAATAAACAAGCGCAGGGCTCTGTATAATTTTGCAAAAAAGCAGTCAGCGCGAGGCACCGGGCGGAGAAAAGCGAAAGACCGCTCCGGAAAAGAGCGGATTCCGGCGTGGAAAATGCGATCGATTTTTGCCGTAAACGCTTGCTTTTCCGTGAAATTCAAGTTATTATCTAATATGTATACGTGTGATTCTATTCAGCAAAAGGAGCGTTTCATTTATGGCTGATCCCGCTGCCTCCGAAAAGAAAGGATTTTGGAGCCGCATCGTTGAAAACAAAGGGAAAATTCTCAAAAGCGCCGGAATCATTGCGGCGGTCGTCGTCTTCTGCGCGGTCGGAGTCTGGCTTAGAAATACGCCGAGCGCAGAGCCGGAACCGGTTCCCGAAAGTTCCGAAGTCTTTTCCGAACCATCGTCTGAACCGTCGTCACAGGCCGGAGAAAAAATCACGTCGATGCCGATCGAGCATCATACCGGCTCCCGGCGCCATCATATCTTCCCCGACGGGATGATGATCGGCGGAGTGGACGTCTCCAAAAAGACGGTCGATCAGGCGCGGCGCGCGCTGGACGAGTCGATTTCGGAATATCAGATCACGCTGACGGTCAACGGGATTTCCCATACTTATTCGGCCGAGCAGCTCGGCCTGAGCTATTGCCCGCTGGAGCTTTCCGATCTGCTCGAGCAGGCGTGGATTTCGCCGCAATACCGCGAGATTGCGGTTGAGAATCCCGTTGTTGCCGACGAAGCGGCGCTTTCCGCGATCGTGGATTCTTTCCCGGGCGCATATACTTCCGGGAAAAACGCCCGCCTGTATTACGATTCCTCCTCCGGTTCCTTTGCGCTGCAGAAGGAAGAGAGCGGCAGCCGCCTGGAAATGGGCACCGTTCTTCCGGCTTTTAAGGAAGCCGTTCTTGCGATGGAGCCTTCCGTTGCAGTCAGCGTTTCGAAGAGCGAGGTCCAGGCCTCG
>CACZON010000122.1 GCA_902782805.1 Oscillospiraceae bacterium | reverse complement strand
GCACCGTCCAAAGTTTTTTCAGTGATTTTCTCTCGGAGCTGCGGCTTTCGCTCGAGCGCACGCCCGATCTGCTCGACGTTTTGCGCGAATCCGGCGTGGTCGACAGCGGCGGCGCGGGCTTCGTCTATATTGCGGAAGGCATGAAAAATGCGCTCGAGGGCGAAAACGAAGCGCTTTCGGCGCCGAAGGAGCAGGTCCGCCGGTTGGATCTTTCGCTCTTTGGCGAGGACAGCGTTCTGGAATACGGCTACTGCACGGAATTTCTCCTGCGTCTTCAGCGCAGCAAGGGCGAGATCAAAGCGTTCGATCTCGATGCGATGATCCGCTTTTTAAACGGGATCGGCGAGAGCGTTGCCGCGTTCCGCGAAGGCTCGATCGTGAAAGCGCACGTCCATACGATGACGCCGGGCGAGGTCCTCAATTACGGCCAGCGATTCGGCGAGTTTTTAACGCTGAAGATCGAAAACATGACCCTCCAGCACAGCGAACGGATTGCCGAAGGGCGCGATCCGCTCGCGAAAAGGGATCCGCATAAGCGCTACGGCATCATCGCCGTGGCGAGCGGAAACGGAATCAAAAAGACCTTTTCCTCGCTCGGATGCGACGCGGTGATCGAGGGCGGCCAGAGCATGAATCCCGCCGCCGAAGATTTTATCCGCGCGTTCGATTCGGTCTCGGCCGATACGATTTTCGTCTTCCCCAACAACGGCAACGTGATCCTGACGGCGCAGCAGGCGGCGGCGCTCTATCGGAAAGCGAAAATCATCGTGATCGAAAGCAAAACGATCGGCGAAGGATACGCCGCGATCTCGATGCTCGATACCAACGAAGAAGACGCCGACGCGATCCGCCGGGAGCTGGAGGAGGTCATCGCCGGGGTCAAGACCGGGAGCGTATCGTGCGCCTCGCGGGATACGAAGCTCGACGGCTTCGAGATCTGCGCCGGCGATTACATCGGATTCTGCGACAAGGAGATTTTGTCCGATTCCGGCGATAAACTCGAAGCGGCGATGCAGCTGCTTTCGCGCATGGAAGCCGGGAAAAGCGACATTCTTCTGGTCATCTGCGGCAGCGGCGCGTCTGAGGAAGAGGCGCACCGGCTTTACGAAGCCGCCGGGAAGGCGTATCCGCGAACGGAAGCGATCCTGATCGACGGCGGCCAACCGATCTACGATTTTATATTTGTGCTGGAATAAGGAGGAGCAGCCATGTACGTACTTTTTACCGATACCGATACCGACCTGACACCCCAAAAGGCGGCCGAGTTCGGCTATCATATGATCAGCATGCCCTACAGCATCGAGGGAAAGACGACTTATCCCTACGTCGATTTTGATTCGTTCGATGCCCACGCGTTCTACGATCGCCTGCGCGGCGGCGTTCTGCCGAACACGAGCGCGATCAGCGAAGAGCAGTACCGCTCTTATTTCGAGCCTTTCTTCAAAGAGGGCAGCGATATCCTCTACGTCCATTTTTCGCGCGCGATGACGGCGACGTTCGACGCGATGGACCGCGCGGTCGGAGAACTTCTGCAGCAGTATCCCGGACGCAGTTTTTACGAGATCGATACCAAGGCGATCACGATCGGCAGCCTCAACATCGTGGAGGAGGTCGGCGATCTCTATCGGGCGGGCAAAACGCCGCAGGAGATTCTCGATTGGGCCAAGGACGAGGTGGATCGCTTCGCCGTCTATTTCTTCGCCGACGATCTGCGTTTCTTCAAACACAGCGGACGCGTTTCCGGCCTTGCGGGAACGATGGGGACCCTGCTCGGCGTGCGCCCGATCATCCATATGAACAGCGAGGGAAAAATGGTCAGCGTCGGCAAGGAAAAAGGCCGCGCCAAAGCCGTTGAACGCCTGGTGAAAACCGTTGAGGAGCTCGGCGATCAGATCCGCGATCACCGCGTGATCGTTGCCCATACGGACGCGCCGGAAATCGCGCAGGAGCTCTGCGCGCTGCTGCGCGAGCGCTTCGGGGAGGACCTGCGCATCGAGCTGGTCGACGTCAACCCGACCGCCGGAAGCCACTGCGGACCGAATACCGTGGGCGTGAGCTTCCACGCGATCCATCGCTGAAAGGAAAAGCCATGGTTGAAATCAGAGAGGTCAAAACGAAAAAAGAGCAGCGCGAGTTTCTGAATTTCCCGCTGCGGCTCTACCGCGGGAACGATTGTTTCGTGCCGCCGCTCTACATGGACGAAAAGAAGATTTTCCGCCCCGATTACGTCTATTACGATACCTGCGAAGCGGTCTATTACCTCGCTCTGCGGCAGGGAGAAACGGTCGGCCGCATCAGCGGGATCCTCCAGAAGGCGAGCAACGAAAAGCGGGGCGAAAGGCGCGTGCGCTTTACGCGCTTCGATTCGATCGACGATCAGGAGGTTGCCGACGCGCTCTTTTCCGCGGTGGAAAAATGGGCGCTCTCAAAAGGAATGGACGCCGTCTGCGGGCCGCTCGGCTTTTCCGATCTCGAGCGGGAGGGACTTTTGATCGAAGGGTTCGATCAGCTCTCCACCTTTGAGGAGCAGTATAACGCCGATTACTACGGCCGGCTGATCGAAAACTGCGGCTACGAAAAGGAAGTCGATTGGGTCGAAAGCCGCATCTTCCTGCCCGAAGACGCCGACGCCGCGCTCCAAAAGCTGAGCGCGACCGAGGAATACGTGATGAAGCGCTACAAGCTCCATTTCGGCGAGGCGAAAAACACGCGCGAGTTCATCGAGCGCTATGCCGACCGCTTTTTCGAGCTGCTCGATACGGCTTACGCCGGGATCTACGGGACCGTTCCCTTTACCGAGGGCATGAAAAAGATGATGATCGACAATTTCCGCCTGATCGTCGACGTAAAATACGTTGCGGTGATTCTCGATGAAAACGAGCGGATCGTCTGCCTCGGGATCTGCTTCCCTTCGCTCTCGAAGGCGGTGCAGAAATCCGGCGGCAAGCTGACCCCGGCGGCGCTTTTGCGCCTGCTGCGCGCGATCCGCCGCCCGAAGACGATCGACCTCGGGCTCGTGGGCGTGGCGCCGGAGTACCTAAGCCGCGGGATCAACGCCGCGGTCTGCGCCGAACTGATGAAGATGATGAAGCGCGACGGGCTCGAATACGCCGAAACGAACCTCAATTTAGAGGACAATCGCGCCGTGCGCGGGCAGTGGAAGCGTTTTCGCTCGATTGAGCACAAGCGCCGCCGCGCCTATCTCAAAAAGCTGACGGAAGAATAAACCGGCTTTGCCGGAAAAGAGGAAAAGCTCCGCAAATCGCGGAGCTTTTTTCTTGCCCCGCCTTGACGGCTATTTTTCGGATGGGGTATAATAAATTCAGAAACATTCTTAAAGAAAGGCGGAATGCAAATTGGCGATCATGCAGCTCAATTACCGTTCGGAGCTCAACAGCCAGACCGACGTGACGGTCGTGCTGCCGACGGATAATCTCACCATTTTAGAAAAGCAGCCTCCGGCGCCGGCAGCGTCCCCGGGGTACAGAGCCCGTCCGGCGGGACCGCCGAAGTATCCTTATAAGCCGGGAATGAAATTTCAGACGATCTGGCTTTTGCACGGCGGAGGAGACGACGATCAGACGACCTACCGCCTGACCTCGCTCGAGCGCTATGCTCAGGAGAACAACGTGATGCTCGTGACCGCCTGCGTGCGCGGGAGCATGTACGTCAATTCCGTCTCCGGCGGCAGGGCGCTGGATTACCTTGTAAAGGAGCTGCCGCTTGTGGTCCGTACGCTCTTTCCTTCCTCCGCAAAGCGCGAGGATAATTTCGTCGTCGGTTCGGCGATGGGCGGCAACGGCGCTTTAGGGCTCGGACTGCTGCATCCCGAGATGTACGCGGCGGCAGTCGACCTCTCCGGCGGCATCGGCCTGACGCTCGACCGCCAGAACTACATGGATCAGATGGAGTGGGGCACCGCCTCCCTCGGCAAAACGCTGCGCGGCGCAAAAGAGTTCCGCAATACGGACCACGACCTTTACTATATTGCCGAGCAGGATCTTCTGCAGGGGCTCGAGATCCCGCAGCTCTTCCTTGCCGTGGGCGAAAAGGATTTTATCCGTTACCGCGTAAAAGCCGATTACGAAGCGCTTCGCGAGCTCGGCTGTCCCGTTTATTACGAAGAGGCGAAAGGCCTCGCGCACGAATGGGATTTCTGGGATCTCTACCTGCGCAAAGCACTGTACGAATGGCTCCCCCTCAAACGGAAACCGATCTACGAAACATAAAGAAAGGCGGCAAGAACTATGGGACTTATGAGATTTAACTATCGCTCCGAAATCATCGGCATGACCACGGACATCACGATCTGCTATCCTACGGGCATGCTCACCGTGCTCGACCGGCCGCCGGTAAGACCGGTGGAAAAAGGCGGCGTTCAGCTTCCGGCTCCGCCCGAAAAATTCAAATACGTTCCGGGAATGAAATTCCAGACCGTCTGGTTCCTCCACGGCGGCGGCGACGACGATACGACCGCCTACCGCTTTACCTCGCTTGAGCGTTACGCCGAGGAAAACCAGGTGCTTTTGGTGACGCCTTCCGTTCGCGACAGCATGTATGTCAATACGGAATACGGCATCCGTTATATGGACTATATCACCGACGAGCTGCCGAAGGTCATCCGCGCACTGTTCCCGGCTTCGGAAAAGCGCGAAGACAACTTTATCATGGGCTTCGCGATGGGCGGCAACGGCGCGCTCGCGATCGGCATGATCCATCCCGAACTCTACAGCGGTATCGTCGATCTCTCCGGCGGCATCGGTCTGACGCTCGACCGCGATGTCTACCGCGAGCAGATGACGCGCAATTCGATGGGCCGCAACCGTCTTGTCGGCTGTCTCAAAGGCGCGGACGATTTCGAAAATACCGACCACGACCTGCGCTATATTGCGGAAAAGGACCTTGCCGAGGGCAAGGACGTTCCGCCGATCTTCATCGGCGTGGGTGAAAAGGATTTCGTACAGCCGCGCGTCAAAAAAGACTACGAGCACTTAAAGAATCTCGGCTTCAACGTCTATTACGAAGAAGGCAAGGACCTCGGCCACGAATGGGATTTCTGGGATCTCTATTTCAAAAAGTCGCTCTCGCAGTGGCTGCCTCTTAAAAAGAAACCGATCTACCCCGGTGAAGAATAAGAGAGGGGGAGTTCCGAGATGGCATTGATGCGATTCAAATTCCGCTCCGAAATCCTCGGCGATACGAGCGTGACCGTTGTGATCCCGACGAATAACCAGACGATTTTCGGCGAGAAGATCGGTCAGGCGCCGGCGGGCTTCCCGCAGTCGGCGAAATTCGAATATAAACCCGGGATGAAATACCAGACAATCTGGTTTCTCCACGGCGGCGGCGACGATGACCTGACTTCCTACCGCCTGACCTCGCTCGAGCGCTACGCCGAGGACAATCAGGTGATGCTTGTCACGCCGCTCGCGCACGATACGATGTACAACAACACCACGACCGGCGTACGCTATATCGATTACATCACGAAGGAGCTGCCGCTCGTGATCCGTACGCTCTTCCCGGCGGCGCCCGAACCGGAAAACAATTTTATTATGGGCTCCGCAATGGGCGGCAACGGCGCTTTGGGGCTCGCGATGATGTTCCCCGAGCTTTACACGGCCGTCGTCGATCTTTCCGGCGGCATCGGCCTGACGCTCGACCGCGAGGTCTACCGCGATCAGATGAGCTGGATGGGCGGCAGGATGAAGAACTTCTTCCGCGGTGAAGATGAATTCGAGAATACGGAGCACGACCTCTATTATCTCGCGAAGAAGAACGTAGACGAAGGCAAAAAGCTCCCGCAGGTCTTCATCGGCGTAGGCGAGAACGATTTTATCGAATACCGCGTCAAAAAGGATTACGAGCACCTAAAGGAGCTCGGTTATCCGGTCTGCTACGAAGAGGGAAAGGGCCTCGGCCACGAATGGGATTTTTGGGATCTCTATTTCCGCAAGGCGATTTACGAATGGCTGCCGCTGCGGCGCGAGCCGATCTATCCCGAAGCGTAAAGTAAAAAAGAAGGCCGCCCGGCACGGGCGGCCTTCTTGCCGTTTACAGCGATTCGATTTTGCTTTCCTCCGCCGCGAAAGCGCCGCGGGGCGCGGGCATCGGCGGATGCGCAAGGCGCAGACGGCCGTCGGGCAGGAGCGTGAGGATATGGCGCGTTGTGAAAGCGCCCTCGATAAAGCGCAGCGTAAAATCAAGCGTATCCGGCGCGGTCCATTTACCGTTGGCGTAAACAAACTGCGG
>CACZON010000121.1 GCA_902782805.1 Oscillospiraceae bacterium | reverse complement strand
TGCCGATGTTCGCAAAATACCAGATCACCTCGTTCTGCGCGCCGCCTACGATGCTGCGCATGATGATCCGCGAGGATATCTCGAAATACGATTTCTCCTCCGTTCGCCATATGACGACAGCCGGCGAAGCGCTCAACCCGGAAGTCTACTATCAGTTTGAAAAGCTGACCGGTCTGCACATCATGGAAGGCTTCGGCCAGACGGAGACGACGCTGACGATCGCGAACCTCGCGGGCGGCACGAACAAGATCGGCTCGATGGGCAAGGCGGTTCCGCTCTACGATATCGAACTGATCGATTCCGAGGGCAATCCGGTCCCGACGGGCGAACCCGGCGAGATCGTGATCAATACAAAAAACCGCGTCCCCTGCGGACTGTTCCTCGGCTACTGGAACGACGAGGAAAAGACGCGCGAAGCATGGCACGACGGCTACTATCATACCGGCGATATGGCCTGGCGCGATGAGGACGGCTACTTCTGGTACGTCGGCCGCGCGGACGACGTGATCAAGTCCTCCGGCTACCGGATCGGACCGTTCGAGATCGAAAGCGTGATCATGGAGCTGCCGTACGTCCTCGAATGCGGCGTTTCCGCCGCCCCGGACCCCGTCCGCGGCCAGGTCGTTAAGGCGAGCATCGTACTGACGAAGGGAAATACCGGTTCCGACGCACTCGCCAAGGAGATCCAGGATTACGTCAAGAGCAAGACCGCGCCGTATAAATATCCGCGCATCGTCGTCTTCCGCGACAGCCTGCCGAAATCCATCAGCGGTAAAATTCAAAGAAATAAACTATAAGAAATATCCATTAAAAATATTTAACCGTTCAATCAATTCAAATGATTGACATTGCAAAAGAAATCTGATAGAATCTTTAAGAACCGAAAAAGGCGTTGACGAAGAGGGACGCCGGAAACGAAGCCTTCAGAGAAGCGGCGGGTGGTGCGAGCCGCGAGGCGAAATTCCGGAGTCTGTAGCTTCTGAGCCGAAAGGAAGAAAGCGGGGAGCGCTTCTCCCTGCAAGTAGACCCTTTCCGTGAGGCCGCGTAAGAGCAAAGGGCTTGTTGGAGCCTGTGAGGGGCAGGGAATCGAATCCCTGCAATTTGAGTGGTACCGCGGGTATACTTTATGCTCGTCTCAAAGATCATCTTATTTCTTTGAGGCGGGTTTTTTATATGCCTCAAAAGGAGGAAAACATGGAACAGATCACAGGGCTCGACGTGAAGATCCTCGAGATGGCGACCCGAATCCGGGAGCTGCGGGAGATCGAAAATCTCCCGATCGCCGAGATGGCCGAAAAGACCGGCGTCTCCGAGGAGGAATACCTCGCCTGCGAAGAGGGCAGGAGCGACCTGAACTTCGCCTTCCTCTACCGCTGCGCGCTGGCGCTCGGCGTCGACGTCACCGATATCATCGAGGGCTCCAGCCCGCGCCTGCGCTCCTATACGGTCACGCGCAACGGCGAGGGGAGAAAGATCCAGCAGGCCCACGGGATGACCTATTACAATCTCGCCGCGGCCTTCCAGAACCGGATCGCGGAGCCGCTGTTCGTCGTCAATAAGTATTCCGAAGAGGCGCTTCACCGCGATATCGAGCTGACGACCCACTTCGGCCAGGAATGCGACCTCGTCATTTCCGGCCACCTGAAGGTCCAGGTCGGCGCGCATACCGAGATCCTCGGCCCCGGCGACAGCATCTATTACGATTCCTCAACGCCCCACGGCATGATCGCGATCGGCGGCCAGGACTGCCTGTTCTATGCGATCGTCCTCAATCCCCAGGGCGAGCACGCGCCGCTGATCGAGCAGGACGTGATCGCACCGGCGGAGACGACGCCCCGGCGCGACGATTCCGACCGCATCTGGCACAAATTCGTAGAAACCGAAGAAGACGAGCTCGGCACGCCCGTGAAAATCACCTTCAAGAACACCGAGCACTTCAACTTCGCCTACGATATCGTCGACGCGATCGCCGAAAAGGAGCCGGAGAAGCTCGCGATGCTCCATATCGACCGCGAAAAGAACGAGCGCCGCTTTACCTTCCGACAGATGTCGCGCGCCGCTTCGCG
>CACZON010000120.1 GCA_902782805.1 Oscillospiraceae bacterium | reverse complement strand
TTCTTTTTTGGACTTCAGCGCCGCCTGCGGCCTTTCTGCGCGGCGCGCCGAAAAACAGCAAAAAGCTTCCCCTCGCAAAAGAGGGGAAGCTTTTATTTTTCGTTTTCGAGGTATTCCTGTTCCAGCTTTTTCAGCACCTCGATCGGGTTTTTGCAGAGCGCGTCGGCATATTTTTCTACGCCCTTCGCGCAGGTTTCAACCGCGTAGCTCTTTCCCGCGAGGGTCAGCATCTCCACGTCGTTGAACTGGTCGCCGAAGGCGATCGTATCCTTCGGGTCGATCGAGAGTTTCTCGAGCAGCAGGCGCAGCGTGTATCCTTTATTGATCTCTTTCGGGATCATATCGAGCCAGATGTTGCCCGAGGTCACAACGGAGAGCGGGCCTTCTGAAAACTCGCGAAAGAAATCGTCGAACGAGTTTTCGATGCCGTTGAAATTGCAGATCGCGATCTTGACGGGGTCGACGGGGAGATTCAGGATATCGTCCACCACGGTCAGATCGTAATCGATCACGTCGCGCACGTAATGGATGTATGCCTCGTTTTGCGTCTGGGTGTAGCTCATGTCGCGTGTGGCGAGGAGGATATCGCAGTCCGGCGTCGCGAGTGCTTTGCGCATGACGGCCCGGTAGAATTCGCGGTCCGCGTGGGAGTAACAGTTCAGCTCGCCGTCTGCCCAGCAAAGCGTGCCGTTCTCCGCAATACAGCAGATCTCATCGCGCACCGGCGCGAACAGCCGGAGCAGATTGGAAAGCGGACGCCCCGAGCAGGCGCAGAAGCGCACGCCGCGTTCGCCGAAAAAGCGGATCAGGCGGAATATCTCCGGATCGAGCGGATCGCCGCTTTTTACAAGCGTTCCGTCGATATCGCTGACGATCATTTTGAGCATGAAAAAACCTCCGGGAGAGAAAATCCGTTACGATTCTATCACCCGAAGGCGGGATTTGTCAATTTATCCGAAGAAAAATCGCACAACGCGTTCGGTTTCTTGTGCGGCGGAGGGAAAATCCATCGCGCTTTGGTAGATCGCTTCGAGCCGGTCGTGCGTTTTTTTCGCTTCGGCGCAGTATTCGCAGGCGCGGCGCAGGTAGACTTCCGGATCGATGGGCGGGACTCCCGGCGCCGGGGAGAAAAACTCCGCGAAACAAAGGTCGTACCGCGAAAGCGGCGAAAGCGCCGAGGCGACGGAGACCGCAAAGGAGATTTCCGGAAAAATCAGGTGATCGTCGACCTCCGGCAGAACCGGACAACGGCAGCGGATCATCGAAAGGCCGCGTTCGGCGGCCGCCTCGCGCAGGACGTTCATAAAGAGCGGCGCGCAGAGACCGTACGGGTCGTACAGAACGAAGCGGTTTTCGGCGAGCGCTTCGAGCGTCTTTCCGAAAAAGCAGATTTCTCCGGGCGCGGCGGCGGAAAGAAACCGGCAGCGCTCGCGCGGGGGACCGCCGGCGCCGCAGCGCGCCGTTTTCGGGAAAAACCGCTCCGCAAGCGAACAGGCGGCGCGGACGACCGCCCGGCTGTTTCGCCGCTTTTCGAGGGACGCGGCGTATTCTTCGCGCACGAACGCCGCCTTTGAAAGCTCCGCGCAGCTCTTCCGGTGAAGCCGGGCGCATTCTTCGCTCAACGCGATCAGCGAATCTTGCGCTTCTTCAAGCGTGTTCCGGCAAAGAAAGCGCGAAAGGTCGGCGAGCGTTTCGCAGACGCCCCAGTACTGCGGTTCCATCACGTGCGGCGCGGTCGCGTCGAAGATCGCTTTATGAAGCGAGGGAACGATCAGCCCGTCGAGCGAAGCGGGATCGGAGGAGCAGCGGATCTCCTCGAAGGGGATCCCTTCCAGCGTAAGGCGGCTGCGCACGGCGCGCATCATCGTGTTTTTCCCGCTGCCGGGGGAACCTTTTATGAGAACGACCCGGTCGCGTTTCGGATCGTAGAGCCGGGAAAGAAAGCCCCGGAAGCCGTAGCGCGTATTCGCGCCGAAGAAAAATCGCGGATTCAATGGGATACGCCTCTCTTCACAATCAGGATTTCTCTAAAATTGTATGCGAAAAATCGAAAATCGTGACTTTGAGCGGAAAGTTTCTCTTGCACAGGCCTGTGATCAATGATAAACTATATGGGATAGGTTTTTAAGTTTGGGAGGAACAGCTATGAAAGCATCCGAAAAATCGATGGAAAAAATCGTCGCGCTCTGCAAGAACCGCGGCTTCGTTTACGCCGGCTCCGAGATCTACGGCGGCCTTTCCAATTCCTGGGATTACGGCCCGCTCGGCGCGGAATTCAAGAACAACGTGAAAAAAGCCTGGCTCAAGAAATTCGTTCAGGAAAGCGGACTCAACGTCGGCCTCGACGCCGCGATCATCATGAATCCCCAGACCTGGGTCACCACCGGCCACGTCGGAAATTTCAGCGATCCGCTGATCGACTGCAAGGCCTGCCACAGCCGCCAGCGCGCCGATAAGCTGATCGGCGACCTGCACCCCGAGATCAACGTCGACGCGATGAGCTTTGAGGAGATGGACGCGTTTATCACCGAACATGACGACGTCGTCTGCCCCGTATGCGGCAAGCACGATTTTACCGCGATCCGTAAATTCAACCTGATGTTCAAAACCTTTATCGGCGTGACCGAGGATTCTTCGAGCACCTGCTATCTGCGCCCCGAAACCGCGCAGGGCATCTTCGTCAACTTTGCGAATATCCAGCGCACGACGCGCCGCAAGCTGCCCTTCGGCGTCTGCCAGGTCGGCAAAGCGTTCCGCAACGAGATCACCCCCGGCAACTTCACCTTCCGCACCCGTGAGTTCGAGCAGATGGAATGTGAGTTTTTCTGCAAGCCCGGAACCGACCTCGAATGGTTCGCCTACTGGAAGGACTTCTGCAAGGATTGGCTGCTCTCGCTCGGCATCGCGGAAGAAAACCTCCGCCTGCGCGACCACGAGCCGGCGGAACTCGCCTTCTACAGCCGCGCAACGACCGATATCGAGTATGCCTTCCCCTTTACCGATTGGGGTGAGCTCTGGGGCATTGCGGACCGCACGGACTACGACCTCGGCCGCCATCAGGAAGCTTCCGGCAAGGCGCTCGACTATTTCGATACCGAGACGAACGAACGCTATATCCCCTACGTCATCGAGCCCTCGCTCGGCTGCGACCGCGTTGCGCTCGCGTTCCTCTGCGAAGCGTACGACGAGGAGATTGTCGATCCCGCGAAGAACGACGTCCGCGTCGTCCTCCACCTGCATCCGTACCTCGCGCCGTTCAAGGCCGCCGTTCT
>CACZON010000119.1 GCA_902782805.1 Oscillospiraceae bacterium | reverse complement strand
GGGCGGATCCCCGCCCCGATGCAGAGCCTCAAAAACTAATCCCCTGAAGGGGTTTTTCACGGAGGGTTCTCCGCAGATAGGAGCAGGCTTTAATGCCCGGCAAGGAAGTGCTGATGTAGGAGCAATCGTTCTGCCCTCGGGTCCTGCGGACGGCACTTTCAACACAAAACAGGATCAAAAAACGGCGCGGCCATTCCGGTCGCGCCGTTTTCATATGGATCGGCACCGCATCGGGGCGCCTTATTTGCGAAAAGGAGCCTCGGGAGCGGTGCGTTTTTTTGCGCCTTTGGATCCGGGGAGAAAATTTCTCCGGAATCTGCAAGAATAAAAGCAGCAACATAGCAGGGAGGCGGTTTTTATGAAAACCGGGTTGGATTATTTTCCGTTTGACGTAACGATGGATGAAAGGTTCGAACTGATCGAAGCGCAGTTCGGTCAAAAGGGCTTTGTCGTGATGGTCCGGCTGTGGATGAAAATCTACGGCGGCTCAGGCTACTATTGCGAATGGTCGGGCGACGCTGCGCTGCTTTTTTCAAAGAAGATCGGGATCCCCGTTCAGGACGTCGCCGATATTGTGAGCGCCGCGGTAAAAAGAGGGCTGTTTGACCGCACGCTCTTTCAGCAGGCGGGGATCCTGACCAGCCGTGAAATCCAGACGTGTTTCTTTGAGGCGACCGTTCGGCGCAAATGTGTGGAGGTCAGGGGAGAGTATCTGCTGCTTGAGCGCGGCAGACTTCCGAAAAATGTATACGTAAAGGACGAAAACGTCGACATTTTTGAACAAAGTAAAGTAAAAGAAAGTAAAGTAAAAGAAAGTAAAAGAGAGGAAAAGAGAGAAGAGAACGCGGCGCCTGCGGCAGCCGCCGTTTCCACCCCTCCCGGTTTTTCTTCTTTCTCTTTTGATTTTTTGGAGGAAGACGATCCGGACGAAGCAATAGGGCCGGAAGAGGCGCAGGCAGAGGAAGCGCCGGAGGAAACGCAGCCGGAGGAGAACCCTGCGCTTTTGCGCTATTCTCCGAAACTTCGGAAAACAATCGGCGAATGGCTTGCCTATAAGGAAGGCCGCGGCGAGGCGTATTCTCCGCTCTCGCTCGAAAAGTTCCTGCATTTTGAGGTCGACCGCGCGCTCACAGCAAGCGGCGAGGACGCGGTGTGCGGCCTGATCGGGCTGTGCATCGCGAAGCAGTGGAAAAATCTTCATTGGGAGGAGCTCTCCGCGCCGGGAGAACGCCCGCGCTTTGGGCGCGCGGAAGCGGAATTCCCCGCGGCGGGCGGCGGCGCAAACGACGGCATCGGCGGGAAGAAATCCTTCAATACGGCCGATCTCGAGCGAATCCTGCATCACTTCTGAAAACGCAAAAAAACCGGGCGCCCGTATCGGGCACCCGGATCGGAATCAGAGGGTTACGCTTCAGACTGCGGTTCGGTTTCCTGCGCTTCTTCGGCGAGGGCCGCTTCCTCGCGGCGTTTCGCTTTTTCCTCCTTGATGGTTGCGGAGAAGGTCGAGACGTACCAATAGAACGAGACGAGCATCGTCAGCCCGCAGAAGATGCAGAGGACCGTAAGGATCCAGCGCGGCATATCCGGCACCAGCAGGATCAGCAAAACGGTGATATCCAGGAAAAAGGTGCTGATTTTGCCGACGATTTTCGCGCCGGAGATCTCCTTGGTCAGGTTGATCACGCGCAGGACGTAGATGCCGGAGATGATTTCCTTTAAGGCGAGCAGCCCCGCGAGGATGAGGATATAGGGGTAGAATTTCGCGGCGCAGATCAGAACCGAGAACTGCATCAGCTTGTCGGCAATTACGTCGAGGACCTTGCCGACGTCGGAGGTCATATGGAAATGACGGGCGATGTATCCGTCGGCCATATCGGTCAGGCAGGCGGCGGCGAGGATGATAAACGCGGTAATCCGCCGATCCGTAAAAAAGTAATAGACGATGAACGGGATCGACAGAATTCGCAGCAGGCTCAGTACGTTCGGCACCGTTATGATTTTATGCTGGTATCGGTTTTCCATCACGTTTCGTTTCTCCGTTTAACGAACTGTATGCCTGAAAAAGGCACAAACATACAGCTATACTATAGCACACATGTTTGCAAAATCCAATAGGAAAATCAGAAAAATTCAAGGTTTGCGGCGGCACAGCGTGAGGGCGGAACGCCGGCGCAGGGCACAGCGGCTCCTTGCCGGGCATCGCACCTGCTCCTATCACCGGAGAACCCTTCGTGTGCCGACCGCAGGTCCAAAGGGCAGAAAGGCTGCTCCTATCTCAGCACCTCCTGCCGTGCGGCGCATGTACTCCTATCTGCGGAGAACCCTGCGAAGTGAAAAAATTACTCCTTCATAAGCGCGGCAAGCTCGGCGTCGGATTTGCCGTCCAGCTCGCCTGCGCGATAGAAGCGGGTGAGCAGGGTTGCGATCGCTTTATCCTGATAAACGAAGACGAAATCGCAGAGTCCGGGCTCGACGTCCTCGGGATTGAGGTAAAACTCGGGGATCCAGCCTTCTTCTCCGCGTTCGAGGTAGGCCGCTGCGAGGAAACCGGGCGTTTCGTCGGAAAACGCTGCCGTTTCGTAAAATTCCGGATCGTCGCGGTGGTAAAAAACGAAAAGATCGATTCCGCTCTGCAGCTCCGTGTCAAGCGTACAGGCGACGTACTCGTTGAGCTCGAAGATGCAGCGGATCCCGTCTGCCGCGGCAGGCTTCGCGTTGAATTCCCCCGAGCCGGCCCGGTTGCCGGCAAGGCTCAGGCCGCGCAGAACGGAAGGATCGCGGTCGCCGAGCGTCAGGTAATTCAGTTTTCCGGAAAGCTTCGCCTTTTCGGCGTCGGCACCGGAAGACGCGGATTCCGGCGCCGCTCCGCCCGAGGCCGATTCCTGCGAACCCGCGGAATTTTCAGCGGAGCCGGAGGGAGCAGCGGAGGAAGAATCTCCGCTTTTGGCGCAGGCGGAAAGCGCCAGCAAAAGAACGAGCGCGAGCAGCGCGCAGAGGATTCGTTTGATCATCGGAAAGACTCCTTTCAGAAGGTCCGGTTGAAACCGGGAGAATTTTGGGGACGGACGCGCGGAAGCGCCATGCCGGGCATTATAGCTCGCTCCCACCACAAAAGAACCCTGCGAAGCGAAAACGCAGGCGGTTTATTTGTCATGTTGAGCGAAGCGGCGAAGCCGCGCAGTCGAAACATCTTTGCTTTCGCGTTATCGGTTATGAAAAACAGATAAACCTTTTCGCTCGCGTTCATAGCGTTCTGCATATCCGTAAAATATGAGATCCTTCGACTTCACTGCGCTCCGCTCAGGATGACAGGACGGGAAACTGCGAGCTTACCGAGGGCAGAACGCAGGCGCAGGGCACAGCAGTTATTGCCGGGCGTTATAGTTTGCTCACAGCACCGGAGAACCTTGCGTAGTGAAAACAGGTTCCTTGATCGCGATATGCAGCTCGTCGAGCTGTTTCTGCTCAACGGCGGAGGGCGCGCCCATCATGATGTCCTGGGCGCTCTTATTCATCGGGAAGGCGATGACCTCGCGGATGCTCTCCTCGCCGGAGAGGAGCATGACCATCCGGTCTACGCCGGGGGCGATGCCCGCGTGCGGCGGCGCGCCGTAGCAGAAGGCATTGTACATGGCAGGGAATTTCTTTTTCACGTCGTCCTCGCCCAGACGGACCATCTCAAAGGCCTTGATCATGATCTCGGGATCGTGGTTGCGGACCGCGCCGGACGAAAGCTCCACGCCGTTGCAGACCAGGTCGTACTGATCCGCCGTGATCTC
>CACZON010000118.1 GCA_902782805.1 Oscillospiraceae bacterium | reverse complement strand
GAGCTTCGCGTGGCCGCCGTTCATTCCGGTTACCATCATCTTGCCGAGGAAGCCCTCCGGTTTTCTCGTCTGATTGATGAATTTTTTGAAGAGTCCTATCTTCATTCACTCCCCTAAATCCATTCGGACGATGTGCATTTTCATATATCCGTCGCCGAGCTTTGCCATTAAGCGGAACAGACGGGGGACGGACGGATCCTTCAGATCGTTGTATCCGAGCATATAGCCGCGCGCGGAAACGCGCGCGTTTTTCATCCACGGGAGAATCTCTTTCTCTATGCTCTCAACGCTGAAATAATCGGCAATGGACGTGATGCCGGCTTCCTTCACCCAGGTTTTCAGCATGATCTTCACGGCGCGCCTGTTTGCGGTATCGAAAATCAGTCTGCCGCCGGGGAAACGCTTCGCCATTTCGTTGAGAAGCTTCTTGACGTCTTCGGTTTTGAAATAATAGAACACTCCCGCGGCGAGAAAGCAGACGCCGTTCTGCGCGTCGATCTCATCAAACCACGAAGGATCGTTCAGATCGGCGGCGATATTCCGGATACGCCCGCTCTCGGGCAAAAGCCCGTTTCTGACGGCGATCACGTCGGGAAGATCGAGATTATAGATCCTACACGTTCCGTTATCGCAGTTTTCCGCCGTCTGATCCAGTCCGCAGCCGAGATTGACAAGAGCGGCGCGGGGATGATCCTTCAGATACGCCTTCGCCTCGATCATCAGATCGTTTTCGCGCATGGCGACCTCCAGCGCGCCGAAGCGGTGGGCGAAGCTCTTCGATTTCTTTTCCAGCGCGGAAAAATCGTAGTCGATGCGGTCGATCAGCTCGACCGCTTTTTCATCCCGGAACAGGTTCGGGAACTGCTCCGTGCAGAGCCTGCGGCCGTAAAGCGGGATGACGAGCGTTTCCTGCACGGTGTTTTTCTCAATATGCGTTTTCATTTTCTCCCTGCCAGAAGCGCGGAGCCCGAAAGCTCCATCCAGACCGATTCCCATTTCGTCATGAATCTGCCGGTCGAATCGATCAGCTCGACCTTTTCATACCCCATATCCTTCAGCTTTTTCACAAACGCCTGTATATCGCCGTATTTGGACTTTGAAAAGATGTCGTGCAGGGCGAAAACGCCGCCTTTTTTCAGCACGCGCAAAGTCTCGAGCAAAATCGCCTGACGGTCGCCGGTCGGGATGTTATGGTAAACGTAGTTGCTCGTCACCGCGTCAAACGTTTCGTCCGGGAAATCGAGCCGGCAGGCGTCGCCGCGCTCGAACGTGACGTTTTTCACGCCCTCCGCTTTTGCGTTTCTTTCGCAGAGCGGCTTATTGAAAGAGGCGTATTCCTTTCCCCAGCGGTCGATGCCGAGAAAGGAAGCGTTCGGATTGCGCCTGGCGCAGGCGATGGTGAGCGCGCCGCTGCCGCACCCGACGTCAAGACCTTTCCCGCCGTCCGGCAGTTTTACGGTTTCCGCAACACCCTCGATGATCTGACGCGACATTTTGCGTTTGCCGTTATAATCGAACGCGCGGTACATCAGGATCATCCACACGGAAACGCAGAGGCAGACGACCGTAAGAAGGAGAAAAACGATGAACAGAACGGTTTTCAGCGTGCCGGAAACGATCCCGGTCAAGCCGAAAACGACGAACAAAAGAAGAAATACGGCCGCCGCGATCACGGCGGAGAGTACCATGCCCTTCGGCATCCAGTTTTTGTAGTCGGGTTTCATAAGAATCCTCCTTTTCTCTTATACGCTCCATGCGGCGCTCGCCGACTGGAGATCCGCCATGCGGCGGAAGATCCCGTTTTCGTTTGCATAAAGCTCCTTCGGCGAGCCTTGTTCGGCGACTTTGCCGTCCTTTAGGACGACGATCCTGTCCGCCGCCTCGACGGTGCGCATCCGGTGCGCGATGACAAGAACGGTCTTGCCCGCAAGCAGGCGCGACAGCGCCTTTTGCACCTTCGTTTCGTTTTCCACGTCAAGAGAAGCCGTCGCTTCGTCGAGAAGCACGATCGGCGCGTCTTTTAAAAGCGCCCGGGCGATCGAAATGCGCTGGCGTTCGCCGCCGGAGAGCTTTGCGCCGTTTTCTCCGATCGGAGTCAGGTAGCCTTCCGGAAGTTTTTCGACGAACTCGTCGCAGTTCGCCGCCTTTGCCGCCGCGAGGACCTCGTCGTCGGTCGCGCCGTGCCTGCCGAGACGGATATTTTCCATAACGGTGTCGTCAAAGAGAACGACGTCCTGAAATACCATCGAATAATCGGTGAG
>CACZON010000117.1 GCA_902782805.1 Oscillospiraceae bacterium | reverse complement strand
TGACGAGGGAGCTGTCATCGAAGATGACTGAGGGAGAGATACACAAAACGACCTAAAACGGAAAAACCCGAATGACCCGAAGCTTTTCCGTATCTCTCCTTCCGTCAAAACCTTCGGTTTTGCCACCTTCCTCGTCAGAGGAAGGTTAAATTCCTTCGAGCCCGCATAAGCCTCTAAAACTCCCCTAACGCGAGGCTGGACCGCGAGTCAACCCGGATGAGGTGGATTCTGCACAGGCTGCCTAAGCGCAGGTAAAGTTGAGAAATCCGTTTCCTAAATTCCCATGCGTCGAAAAAAGCGTCCACAGTTGAAGAATCCGCCTCCTCAATTTTCCCGCGCAGGAAGTCAAGGCGCCGTAGGAGAGCCGAAAAAAGCCATCCTCTCTTTTGAGGATGGCTTTTCGTTTTTCTCTGCGCTTCTTTCGCGCTTATTTCGAAGAATACTGATGCTCCCGGTGCCATTCGATGGCGTAATCGATCAGGAACCGGATCACGGGGTTCTGCTCGTCTCTCATATGCGCGGTGTCGCCGAAATACATCTCGTAGGGGTTCTCGAGCGTATAGGGCTCCCAGCGGGGCATCGGGGTGCCGTCGGCGTCGAGGCCGTTGGGGTCGCCGTTCTTCGCGAAATTCGTCCAGTAATTGCACATCTGGCGCGCAAGGTCGTAGTGCTTCGCCTTGAAGGGCCGCCAGCATTTCGCAAGGGTCTCGAAGACGAACCAGAGGTCGCTCGAATGGAATGCGCCGGCGTTGTCGCCGGGCATCTCGGCGTCGAAGGTATAGCCGTAGATCGGGGCGTTGCCGATCTTCGCGTTGTAGTGCTCCCAGATCGCGCTGCCGACCTCCTGCAGCGGAACGCAGACCTTGTCCATGATGCTCGCAAAATCGCCGCTCTCAAAGCCGACGAGCGCAAGATATTCCTCCGCTTTTGCGCCGAACTGCTTCTCTGCGTATTCGCGCAGCGAGCGCAGGTCGTTCACGCCGAAAGGCGGCCAGCGGAAGTCGTTGGTCGTATGGCCGGCCATTACGGGGATCTGCGCGCGTTCGTTTAAGAGCATCGCCTCGGTCCAGTCGCGGTCGAGGAACCAGCCGTCCGTAAAATGCGTAAACGGGAAGCGCGGCGCGTCGGGCAGGCGCGAGAATTCCGCGCTCTTTTCATAGAGCGTTTTCGCGTCGATCTTCTTCATCTCTTCAAAATTCGCGCAGCCGAGGAATTTCTGGAACTGCAGGCCGATCGCCTCCGCCTGCTCGAGCGTATTGTTCGGCTGGGAATTGGCGGGGCGGATTCCTCCGCCGGACATAACGATCGCTTTCTCGAAGAGCCCGCGCGAGCGCTTCGAAACGAGGTGCGCGAGGATGCTGCCGGCGCCGGCCGACTGGCCGAAAACGGTGACGTTCTCCGGATCGCCGCCAAAGGCCGCGATATTGCGCTTGACCCATTCGAAGGCCGCTTTCTGATCGAGGAAACCGAAATTGCCGATCGGTCCGCCGGGGTTCGAGGCGGTCAGCTCCGGATGGGCGAACCAGGCGAATACGTTGACGCGGTAGGCGATCGAAACGAGTACTACTCCGCGGCGCGCGATGCGCTCGCCGTCAAATTCCATCTCCGCCGTATAGCCGGAATTAAAGGCGCCGCCGTAGATCCAGATCATTACGGGCAGCTTTTCGTCCGCCGATTTCGCCGGCGTCCAGACGTTGAGGTAAAGGCAGTCTTCACTCATCGGGATATCCGGGTCGACGTGCCATTCCTTGGAATAAAAGGCGTTGGGATCGATGCCGGGCGTCTCCTGCATCGAAATCGGACCGAACTGATAGGCCTCAAGTACGCCGTCCCAGTCCTTCGCCCGCTCGGGCGCCTTCCAGCGCAGATCGCCGATCGGCGGCGCCGCAAAGGGGATCCCCTTAAAGGCCGTGATCCTCGGATCCGCCGCGGGCAGCCCGCGAACCAGCCCGTTTTCAACGCGAACTTCTCGTAACATCGCAATTCTTCCTTTCATTTTTTGTTTTTTCTTATTGATTATTATAACCGATCGCCCGTTTTAAGTCAAGAAACCGCTTTTTCACTTTCGCGTTTTTTCACTTCCGCGTAATCGGCTTTGTGTATATAAAGGACCTTCTCGCTCGCGTTTTTACCTCCGCGTAATTGGCGGTGTGAATGGACACAACTTTTATGCTCGCGTTCCGGCTTACTCCCATCCTGTCATCCTGAGCGGAGCGCAGCGCAGTCGAAGGATCTCAATAAAAAAGCTCTCTGATTTTTTCGGAGAGCTTTCTTTTTGTCATTGCGAGGAGGAAACAGGGCCCCCAAAAAGTCTGTCGACTTTTCGGGGACCCCGTTTATGCTTCCTGAGGGCAGAACGTAGGCGGCGAAGATCAGCAATTCCCTGCCGGGCAGATAAG
>CACZON010000116.1 GCA_902782805.1 Oscillospiraceae bacterium | reverse complement strand
TTGTTGACGTTGAGCTCGATCGCGCCGAGATTTTCTTCATAGGCGAGATCGGAAAGGAAGTTCAGGATCGGCCGCGCAAAGCCTCTGGAGCGGTCGCCCTTATAAAGATAGAATTTGCTCAGGTACAGCGCGCCGCCGCGCGGATAAAAGCCGACAAAGCCGATCGGCCGGTTTTCTTCGAGCAGGATATAATACCGGTATCCTTCCAGGAGCTGGGCGCGGATTGCGGCGGGGGACTGGAATTTTTCGATCATATAGTCGTTCTGCGCCGTGCCGATGATCGGATCGTAATACGCGCGGACGATCTTCGTCGCCATGGCCGAGAGCGCTTCGGCCCCGGCCTCGTCGCCGCGCCGGATTTCCTTGTAGCGCAGGTGCTTTTCCCATTCGGCGCGGGTCAGAACGTTCGTCTCGTCGTCCTCGATCGTGCCGTAGCGCGTCTGATACGTTCCGTAGGAAAGGTGCCGGAAGCCGCACTTTTCCTGCACGCGCGCAGACTGCGTATTGCGCAGAAAGTGCGCACAGAATACGGCGTCGAGCTTCTGCTCCGTAAATAGCCAACGAATGACCGCTTCTACGGCCTCGGGCATCAGGCCGCGGCCCCAGTAATCCTTTGCGAGTACGTAGCCGAGCTCGCGGCAGGCGAGCGCACGGTAGCGCGGGAACCGCTCCTCGGGGTAGAGCTCGACCCCGAGCGAGCCGATGACCTTTCCCTCGAATTCGAGCGCGAAGGTCCGTTTTCCGGCGATAAAGCGCGCGAGGATCCCTTCGCTCTCCGAAAGACTCCGGTGCGGCAGCCAGCCGGCCATCTGGCCGACGCCGTCGACCTTTGCGTAGGCGTTGAAATCGGCGAGATCGCGCTTTTTGAACGGCCGCAGCACAAGGCGCGGGGTTTTGATTTTAATGCCGGTAAGATCGATCGGCGCGTTCATGAAACATCACCTCGCATACGGGAACGCCGCCGCCAAAAAGGCGCGGCTGTACTTGTAATCGGACGTGTAAAATGATAAAATAGAAACGTGGGGAGCTCAGGATTGCTCCCGTGCCGCCGCAAGCAGGGCGCCGATCTCTTTTTTCGAGAGCGTCCGGCGCTCGAGGCGGTCGTAGAGGCGCAGAAAATCACGGGTTTCGAGCCCGTGGGCGAGATAATCGAGAAAGAGCTCGGCGCAGGCGCGGCTGTCGCTGCCGGCCTGATGGTGCGTAAGTGTAATCTCGCACCGGATGCAGAGCGTATCGAGCCGGTGGTTCGCAAGCTCCGGATAGCAGCGCCGCCCCATCCGGACGGTGCAGCAGTAGGGAAGATACCGCGGTGCCTCAAGATCATAATCCGTAAGGCATTTTGAGAGCACGGAAAGATCGAACGGCGCGTTGTGCGCAAGGAGGATCGAGCGCGAAAACAGCGGCCCGATTTTCTCCCAGATTTCCGGGAAGATCGGCGCGCTGCGCGCCATGCGCGGCGTGATGCCCGTCAGGGCGACGTTGAAGGCGTCGAAGGGCTGCTGGGGATTGACGAGCGTGGCGCTTTCTTCCACGATCACCCCGTTTTCGATCCTTGCGATCCCGATCGCGCTCATCCGCTCCGAGCGGGAATTCGGCGTTTCAACGTCGAAGGCGAGGTACGGGAACCCTTTGAACCATTCCATAAGCTCCATTTTCCCGCCTCCCGTCTTTTTTGCTATTTTATCATGTTTCAATAAGGAGTTCAAGAGCATGGAAAATCAGATTTCGATGTTTGAGAGAGAGGTTCCGCAGCCGCTTGCCGCGCGTCTGCGCCCGCAGACGATCGACGAAATCTTCGGCCAGCAGCATCTGCTCGGGCCGGGAAAGGTCCTGCGGCGGATCATCGAGCAGGATATGGTTTCCTCCATGATCTTCTGGGGGCCTCCGGGCGTGGGCAAGACGACGCTCGCGAACGTGATCGCCAACCATACGAAGGCCAAATTCATCAATTTTTCGGCGGTGACGAGCGGCATCAAGGAGATCCGCGGCGTGATGCAGCAGGCGGAGGACAACCGCCGCTTCGGCGAGAAGACGATCCTCTTCGTCGACGAGATCCACCGCTTCAACAAGGCACAGCAGGACGCGTTTCTGCCGTTTGTCGAAAAAGGCAGCATCATCCTGATCGGCGCCACCACGGAGAACCCCTCCTTCGAGGTCAACAGCGCGCTTCTCTCGCGCTGCAAGGTCTTCGTTCTCAAGGCGCTGACCGAAGACGAGATCACCGCGCTGCTCGAGCGGGCGCTCCGCAGTGAAAAGGGCTTCGGAAACGAGAAGATCGAGATTTCAAAGGACGTTCTGCGCCTGATCGCGAATTTCGCGAACGGCGACGCGCGCACCGCGCTCTCCACGCTGGAGATGGTGGTGCTGAACGGGGACGCCGGGGAGAACGGGATCGACGTGTCGGACGAGATCGTCGCCCAGTGCCTCAGCCGGAAGAACCTGATGTACGACAAGGACGGGGAAGAGCATTACAACATCATCTCCGCCCTGCATAAATCCATGCGGAATTCCGATCCGGACGCCGCGGTGTACTGGATGATGCGGATGCTGGAGGGCGGGGAGGATCCC
>CACZON010000115.1 GCA_902782805.1 Oscillospiraceae bacterium | reverse complement strand
CGGACGGCGACGTTGCCGATCAGGTGCTCGAAGCCAAGAAGACGAGCCCCACCTTAAAGCATCTGATTTTGGTCGGCGGGGAGAAAGAGGGCTTCCGCAATTTCGACGAAGAATACAAGATGTATTCGACCTCCTTCCCGCGCGCGGACGACGCCCCCGGCGGCGACGATCCGATGCTGATGTTCTTCACCTCCGGCACGACCGGATACCCGAAGATTGCGATGCACAGCTTCCAATACGCGCTCGGCCATTTCCATACCGCGAAATACTGGCACTGCGTCGATCCCGACGGGCTGCATTTCACGATTTCGGACACCGGCTGGGCCAAGGCGATGTGGGGAAAGCTCTACGGCCAGTGGCTCTGCGAGGCGGCTACCTTCGTCTACGATTTCGACCGCTTCGACGCCTCGGATATCCTGCCGATGTTCGCAAAGTACCAGATCACCTCGTTCTGCGCGCCGCCTACGATGCTGCGCATGATGATCCGGGAAGATATCTCGAAGTACGATTTCTCCTCCGTGCGCCATATGTCCACCGCGGGCGAGGCGCTCAACCCGGAGGTTTACCATCAGTTCAAGAAGCTCACGGGCCTGAAGATCATGGAAGGCTTCGGTCAGACCGAATCGACCTGCATCCTCGGCAACTTTATCGGCATGGAGCATAAGATCGGCTCGATGGGCAAGCCCGCTCCGATCTATCCGGTCGAGCTGATCGATTCCGAGGGCAAGCCGGTCCCGACGGGCGAACCCGGCGAGATCGTGATCGATACGAGGAACGGCGTTCCGTTCGGCCTGTTCCGCGGCTACTACCGCGACGAAGAGAAGACGCGCGAGGTCTGGCACGACGGCTACTATCACACCGGCGATATGGCCTGGCGCGATGAGGACGGCTACTTCTGGTACGTCGGCAGAACCGACGACGTCATCAAATCCTCCGGCTACCGGATCGGACCGTTCGAGATCGAAAGCGTGATCATGGAGCTGCCGTACGTCCTCGAATGCGGCGTCTCCGCCGCCCCGGACCCCGTCCGCGGTCAGGTCGTCAAGGCGAGCATCGTTCTGACGAAGGGGAACACCGCCTCCGACGCGCTCGCAAGGGAGATCCAGGATTACGTCAAGAGCAAGACCGCGCCGTATAAATACCCGCGCATCGTCGTCTTCCGCGACAGCCTGCCGAAGACGGTCAGCGGCAAGATTCAGCGCAGCAAGCTCTGATGAGGTGAGAATGGACCAGAAACGAATTACGCTGCTCGCCGGTCATTACGGCAGCGGCAAAACGAATATCGCCGTCAATCTGGCGTTCCGGCTGAAAGAAACCGTCGATCGGGTCACGATCGCGGATATCGATATCGTCAATCCCTATTTCCGCACGAAGGACAGCCAGAAGGAGCTCGAAGCGGCGGGCATCCGCCTGATCTGCTCGGAATACGCGAATTCGAACCTCGATATTCCCGCGCTGCCCGACGCGCTCTATTCGATCATCGACGACCGCGGCCAGACGGCGATCGTCGACATCGGCGGCGACGACCGCGGCGCGCTCGCGCTCGGAAGGTTTGCGCCGGGGATCCTCGAGGAAAACGATTTCGAGATGCTGATGGTAATCAACCGCTACCGTCCGCTGACCCGGAAGCCTGAGGACCTGCTCGCCATCCGCCGCGAGATCGAAATCGCAGGCTCGATCCCCTTTACCGGAATCGTCAACAATTCGAATTTAGGAGTTGAGACAACAAAGGAGGACGTTCTGCGCTCGCTGCCTTTTGCGCGCGCGGCGTCTGAACTTTTGGGACTGCCGGTCAAAATGACGACGGTCGAAGAACGTTTGTACAAGGCGCTTGAGGGAAGCATCGAAAATCTTTTCCCGCTGCGTCTCCAGCATAAAATCAACTGATAAGGGAGCGAATATCATGGCAAAGCTTACGTTCAGAAGCGATCTTTGCAAAGGCTGCGGACTCTGCATCGCGGCCTGCCCCAAAGGCCTTTTGGCCCTTGCAAAGGATAAGATCAACGCAAAGGGGCATCACCCGGCGCAGATCACGGAACCGGAAAAATGTATCGGCTGCGCTTCGTGCGCGCTGATGTGTCCCGATTGTATCATTACGGTAGAAAGGTAGGCAAAAGCGTATGGCAGACAAAGTACTGATGAAGGGCAACGAAGCGATCGCCGAAGCCGCCATCGCGGCAGGCTGCCGCTTTTACTTCGGATACCCGATCACCCCGCAGACGGAAATCGCCGCCTATATGGCCAAGCAGATGCCGAAAATCGGCGGAACCTTCCTCCAGGCGGAAAGCGAGATCGCGGCGATCAATATGGTCTACGGCGTCTCGAGCGCAGGCAAGCGCGTGATGACCTCCTCCTCAAGCCCGGGAATCTCCCTCAAGGGCGAGGGGCTCTCCTATATCGCGGGCGCGGATCTTCCGGCGTTGGTCGTCAACGTTCAGCGCGGCGGCCCGGGCCTCGGCGGAATCCAGCCTTCGCAGTCCGATTATTTCCAGGCGACGAAGGGCGGCGGCCACGGCGACTACCGTATGATCGTTCTGGCGCCCGCCTCCGTTCAGGAGATGGCGGACCTGACCATTAAGGGCTTCGAGCTTGCGGATCAGTACCGCATGACCTCGATGATTTTAGCCGACGGCACGATGGGCCAGATGATGGAGCCGGTTTCGCTCGATTACGGCGAGCCGAAGACCTTCGAAAAGCCCTGGGCCGTTACCGGTACGAAGATGCAGCGGCCGCACAACGTCGTCAATTCGCTCTATCTCGTTCCCGAAGAACTCGAGCGCATCAATTTCGAGCGCTATGAAAAATACAAACAGGTCGAAGAAAACGAAGTCCGCTTTGAATCCTACCAAATGGACGACGCCGAAATCTGCATCGTCGCCTTCGGTATTGCGGCGCGCGTTTCGAAAAACGCGATCGCAAGCGCCCGCGAAAAGGGCATCAAAGTCGGCATGATCCGCCCGATCACGCTCTGGCCGTTCCCGAAAAAGCCGCTCTGTGAAGCCGCCGACAAAGTCAAGGCGTTCGTCTCCGTTGAGCTTTCGATGGGCCAGATGATCGAAGACGTCGAGCTTGCGACCCGCTGCAAAAAGCCGGTCCTGCTCTGCAACCGCGCGGGCGGCATGATCCCGACCGTCGAGGACGTGCTCGCATCGATTGAAAAAGCAAATGGGGAAGGAGGCGCTTTCTGATGATCGTCTTTGAAAAACCGAAGTCGCTCTGCGACGTGCCGCTGCATTACTGCCCCGGCTGTACCCACGGAATTATTCACCGCCTCGTCGCCGAAGCGATCGACGAGCTCGGCATCGAGGGAACGACGATCGGCGTAGCGCCGGTCGGCTGCGCCGTAATGGCGTACGATTACTTTAACTGCGATATGGTTGAGGCCGCCCACGGCCGCGCCCCGGCCGTTGCGACCGGCATCAAGCGCGCCGAGCCCTCGAATATCGTCTTTACCTATCAGGGCGACGGCGACCTCGCTTCGATCGGTATGGCGGAAACCGTCCACGCCGCAACGAGAAACGAAAACATCACCGTCATCTTTATCAACAACGCGATCTACGGCATGACCGGCGGCCAGATGGCGCCGACCTCGCTGCCCGGCCAGGTTACCCAGACTTCGCCTTACGGCCGCGACGTCAGCCTCTGCGGCTATCCGGTCAGGATCTGCGAGATGCTCTCCGAGCTCGAAGGCCCGGAATATCTCGCGCGCGTCGCCGTCAACAACGTCCGCAACGTCCGCTCCGCGAAGGCCGCGATCCTCAAAGCCTTCCGCAACCAGGTCGAAAAGAAGGGCTTTTCGCTTGTCGAAGTGATTTCGAGCTGTCCGACGAACTGGGGCATGACGCCCGAGAAGGCGCTTGAATGGGTCGATACCCACATGATCCCCTATTATCCGCTCGGCGTCTATAAGGACCGCAGCGCAAAGGAGGCGGCAAAATGAGCACGAAGCAGTTTTTGTTCGCGGGATTCGGCGGG
>CACZON010000114.1 GCA_902782805.1 Oscillospiraceae bacterium | reverse complement strand
TACGATTTCGGCGATACCTTCGTCGTCGCCCTGAAGGAAACGACGGTAGCTTTCCGCACCGTGCTCCAAAGAGATCCGCTCCTTTCCCGATGGATTTTTAAAAGGCCTTTCACTCATTTGTCGTAAAAACCGCCAAATGGTCTCACATTTTTACAATTACGCCTTTCGAATCGCGCGTTATCGGATTTGTCGATACCTTATACTTCTCCGTTCGCGGTTCGGTTTTCTCCCAAAACATAGGGATTTCCGCCGCGCGGCGCCGTCAAACGCGGGCAAATTTGCGCAGGACGCCGCACAAGTCACGTTTTGCGAAAATGAAAAGCCCTCCCGAGAAGGGAGGGCGATTTTCTTTTATGCGCCGAAATAGACGAGGTCGTCTTTCGGTTTGGGGGCTGATTTTACTTTTTTGATTTCGAGCTGCAGGGCGTCGCGGCCGTGGAGCTCGCTGTATCCGGCTTTCGCGGAGACGACCGCTTCGATCCACTGCCCTTCCGCCGGCGGCGAGCTCATTTTCCGGCAGGGAAAACCGATTGCGCGGATATCGTCGGCGCAGCAGGTCATCGCGCGGCGCCCGAAGGCGAAGGAACCGTTTTTATCGAGATAGAACGCCATCCCGCGCAGACGCATCGTCCGCCCGTCGTAACGGTCGGGATTATCCATCGCATCGATATACCAGGTCCCGAAATCGTCGTCGGAAATATCGATGACGTCGGCCTTCATATCGTAGGGCAGATCCTCTTCGGTCTTGCCGTCGTCCATCGAACCGTCGGTATTGTCGAACATGATATCGAGGTTGGGATTGAGCGCCAGCATCGCGCGGCGGAACGCCCGCTTTTCCTCGATTTTTTCTTTATCGCTGCGGTTGAAAATGACCATTTCGCTTTTCTGCACCATGTCGGCGATGATCGAGCGCATATTGGTCAGGTAGTTTGCGAAGGTCGTAAAATCCGCGAGGGTAACGACCTGCCCCATCACCCAGCCGCGCGGGAGCTTCAATCCTTTGAGCGAAGAGAGCAGCCAGGTGCCGTTGTATTCGATAAAGACGCGCTCCGGGCGATACTTCGTATCAAGGCTTTTCAGGTACGCCGGGGTAAAATCCTCCAGCTTTTCGCAGACGGATACGCAGGTCGCCGTTTCGCGCACGAGCTTTTCGTCGTATTCCTCAAAGCCCTCCTCGCAGCAGATGATCAGCGTTTTTTCGCCCTGAGAAAAATTCGGATCGCCGAGCATTTCGTTGATAAAGGTCGTCTTGCCGGCCTCGAGAAAGCCTGCGATAAAATAAATCGGTACTTCTCTCATTTCGTTCGCCTCTTTTTATCGGATCCCGAAGAGTTCGGAAAGTCCCGCTTCATCGAGCGCCGAGCCGATCACGCAGAGCCGGCCGGTGTAGTCGGCGCTGCCGCGGCGCAGATCCGCTTCGCCGGGAACGTAATCGAAATGGATCCAGCCGCCATCCTCCGCCTGGAGAATTCCCTTGGCGCGCAGAACCATGCCGTATTCCATCGAGGAGAGCTGCGCGAGCGCTTCGCGGAGACCTTCTTCCGTATAACGGTTGGCGGTTTCAAAGCCGATCGAGGTAAAGACTTCGTCGGCGTCGTGGCCGTCGTGGTCGTGGTGATGATGGTGATGTTCATGGCCGTGATGATGCTCGTGTTCGTGCTCATCGTCATCGTCGTCGTCATGATCGTGGTGATGATGCTCGTGTTCATGCTCGTCGTCATCATCGTCGTGATCGTGGTGATGCTCGTATTTTTCATCCTCAAAAAGGTCGAGCAGCGGTTTGTGCTTCATCGCGTCGAAAATTACGCCGCCGTCGAGTTCTTCCCAGGGAGTGGTGATTATCGTTGCCTGCGGATTCTGGGCGCGGATCAGTTCGACCACCGCCTTGAGCTTTTCGGGCGAGAGATTCTGCGAGCGCGAGAGGACGATCGTCCCGGCATTCTTGATCTGGTTCTCATAAAATTCCGCAAAGTTTTTGAGGTAGACGCGGCATTTCTGAGCGTCTACGACCGTACAAACGCAGGAAACCTCCAGATCGCAGGTCTCGCGGTTATTCTCAATCGCGCGGATCACGTCGGAAAGCTTGCCGACGCCCGAGGGTTCCACGAGGATCCGGTCCGGCGAATAATCGTGAACAAGCTGATAGAGCGCGTCTCCGAGGTCGCCCGCGAGCGAGCAGCAGATGCAGCCGGAGTTCATTTCCGTGATCTGGATCTTCGAATCCTTCATGAAAGCGCCGTCGATCCCAACCTCTCCGAATTCGTTCTCGAGCAGAACGACTTTTTCGCCCGCGTAAACGTCGCGGAGCATTTTTTTGATCAGCGTCGTCTTTCCGGCGCCCAAAAATCCCGAATATACGTCCACTAAAACCATAAGGATTTCCCTCCTTTATTCCAAATTATTATTGTACCGCGTTTCGCTTTGCTTGTCAATCGTCCGCCTGCCCCGCAAACGTCTCTTTTCCCGCAAAGAAGAGCGGACAGGCAGCCGGCTTTTTCAGCACGAAGCGCCCGATCAGGAGCGTCGCGACGAACAGCAGAACCCAGATTCCTTCCAGAAGAAGTCCGAAGCGATAATTGGCAAGAACGCCTTTCGTATCGATGATTCTTCCGCAGAGGTAGGAAAGAATGATTCCGCCGAGATTCGAGCCCATCGCCCAGAGCGCCTGCGCCGTTGCCTCAAGGCCGCGCGGCGCCATGGCGCGGACGTAGAGTCCCGCGCTCGAAAGCGAGATCCCGTTGCCGATCCCGCCGAGCATCACGATCGGCAAAAGCGGCGTCAGAGAACGTACGAACAGCATCCCGATCAGTTCGGCACAAAGGAATATCCCCGCAAGGACCTGCAGCCCGGAAAGCGAAAGGAACTGCTTCAGGCGCGGCAGAAGCAGCATCACGATGATCTCGCCGATGACCTTGATCCCGGCGACGATCCCGATCCGCGAAGCGTCGATCTCGTGCTCTTTGAGAAAATAATTGACGTAGCTGTAGCAGTTTCCGGCAGCCGCATAGATAATCGCAAGGATCGTAAAAGAAAGGATATAGTAGTTCCTAAAAAGCGTTTTGAATCCGCCGCCGGGCGCGGCGGCAGCGCGTTTCTCCCCTTCCGGCGCGATTTCCGAGCGGCGGATCGTCGCGCGCAGAAGGAACATGATGAGGAAAAACGAGATGGAAAGATAGAACGGCGCGTTGATTCCGAAGGCGTCGATCAGCGGAGATGAGCAGAGATTCGCAACCGTAAAGCCGAACGACATCCAAAGCCGCAGATAGGAATAATCGACGCTGCCGACGGTATAGACCGCGTTGATCGAGCAGGTCGCGATCATCGTGCTGCCGATCGGATGGAAGAGCTGAAGCATCGGCATAAAAATCATCGAAAGGATCATTCCGCCGAAGCGCACCTTCGCCGAAAGCGGCATGAAAAACAGCAGCAGCCCAAAGCCGACGATCGAGATCAAATACATTTTGTAGCGCGAAAGGATCCGATCCGCAAGCGCGCCGCCGATCAGCGGCGAGAACGTTCCGATGATATTCGTAATCGAAAAAATCAGGCCGACCTGCGAGGGCGTCAGCCCGTTTTCCGCAAGGAACGTCGCGCGCTGGATCATCAGCGATTCCGCCGCCCCGAAGAAAAGATTGATCAGCAGCAGCCGTCGAAGAACCGTATTGGTAAAAATCTTTTTCAAGATAACACCTCTTGCATTTTCGAAGAAAATTCATCGTATTATACCGGCGAATATTCCGATTGTCAAAAATTCAATCAGGCCGCAAAAGAAGGCATGCGCGATACCTCGCGCACACCTTCCTTATTATAGTCTGCAGCGCCGCGGCTCAGAGAATCAGCGTGCTGATCGAATGAGCCGGGAAATGGATCCTCGAAAGATTGCCGTTCCAGCGCAGGACGTAGCCGGTATCGCGGTCGCCACGGTTGAGCACGACCACGGCGATCGTGCCGTCCGGATTCTTTGCGGCAACAATGTCGGTTTTGTCGTCGCATTTCGAAACGAGCATTCTCTTTGCGCCGGGCAGGATATACTTTGCGAAATGGCCGATGTAATAATAGGTCAGATCCTTGCGGTAGGTTCCGTCCTCGGCGGCGATCGTCGCCGCAGTGAAGCCGCCGGCAACGTGGCGCGGGCCCCCCTCTTCATCGACGATCAGGTTCCAGTCGATCCAACGGTTCATGCCGGCGTTGAGGTTGCCGATCAGATCGTGGGCGTAAAGGATCGCGTCGTCGTATTCCACGGATTCCGGCGTTTCCTTGACGAATTCGCCGAAGCGCGGCATGCCGGCTCTGCCGGGCCGATGAAGGCCGCAGAGTTCGGACTGCATCAGCGTTTTGCCGGGGAACAGCTCGGTGAGCTTTTGGATCTGATCAAAATGATCGCCCGTGTAACCGTGGAACGCAATTCCGGCGATCATCGGCAGCGTATCGGCGTCGAGGATATCGCAGGCGCGTTCCAGCGTTCTCTCTTTGTTGTGGTCCCAGATAAAGATGCCGACTTTTTCGGTCAGACCGGCTTTTTTCATCTCGGGATAGAGGAAATCGCGCAGGTAGGTTTTTTCCTGCTCGCTCGTCCACTGGCAGGAATCCCAAGGCGTGGCGGAATTGGGCTCGTTCTGAATGGTCACCATCGTTACCGGTATGCCTTCTTCGAGATACGCCTGGATGAATTTTACAACGTATTTCGCCCAGGATCCGTAGTATTCCGGTTTCAGGGAGCCGCCGCGGTTGCGGTTCGGATGATCGTAATCGAAGCTCGCAAAGAAGGGGTTGTTTGCCATTCCGGGGAAGCTGGGCTTGATCGGGTTGGTCTTCCACTGCTTCGGCGGAGACCAGGGCGAAACGAGGACAGAGATCGGATGCTTCGCGATCGCGATCGCTTCCTTGAGCATCGGAAGGATCTCTTCCTGATCCTTTTTGATCGAGAACGTCTTAAGCTCCGGATCGGCGATCGGATCCTCTACCGCCTGGTATTCCTCGAGCGAATAGTCGCAGCTGTCGAGCGAAACGCGGACAAAGCGGTAATTGTAATCGACGAACCATTCCTTCAGCGCTTTTTTGCGCGTTTCGGGATCCATGCGATTGTAAAGATACGCGCTCGTTCCCGTCATCGCGCCGCCGAAGCCTTCGATCTCCTGATAGAGAAACTGCGGATAGAGATTGACAAAATCCGATTCGATGTATCTCGGCTCGTCGGCTTCAAGCGTTACGGGGATCTCTTTTTCCTTCTGGACGACGTCCCCGCCGGCCCGGTAGCTGATGTACTGTTTTACGTTCATTCTGTTAGCTCCTTTCGGTATAATATGCATGATTTTTAATCAGTCGTACGCTGCGCTTTGAAAACTCAGACGCAGAAAACGTATTTGCGAAGGCGTTCAAACGCCTCACGGACGATTGCGTTCGGCAGCGCGAGATTCATGCGGATCGTATAATCTCCGCCGAACGGCCTGCCGTCCTGCCAGATCACGCCGACTTCGATGCCGGCCCGAAGCAGCTCGTCGAGCGTTTTGCCGTGCTCTTTGCACCACGCTTCGCAGTCGAGGAAGAGCATGTAGGTGCCCTCCGGCTTCGAGAGCGCAACGCCTCTGAAATTCGCTTTGATAAAATCGCAGGCGTCGTTGACGTTCTGCGTGAGCGCCTCGCAGAGCTGATCGACCCATTCGATCCCCGCTTCGCTGTAGGCGCCGATCTGGGCGTAGACCGAAAGCAGGTTCGCGTTGTTGTAGTGAGAAAGCGAAGCTTCGCGGGCGATCCGGTCGCGCAGATAGGGATTGTAGATCACGTGGTACGAGCCCTGAAGTGAGGCGAGATTATAGGTTTTCGTCGGCGCGTAGAAAGCGACGGTCCGCATCTTCGCGTCTTCGGAGATCGTCTGCGGCGGGATGTGAACGTTGCCGTTCAAAACGATATCCGACCAGATTTCGTCGCAGGCGACGTAGACATCGTTGTTTTTATAAACCTCCCAGGCCTTTTCAAGCTCCCAGCGCTCCCAGACGCGGCCGCAGGGATTGTGCGGCGCGCAGAAAACCGCCGCGTGGATCTTGTTCTCCTTGATTTTGCGGTCCATATCCTCGAAATCCATCCGCCACACGCCGTTTTCATCGAGGACAAGCGGGCTGTGGACGATCTTGTAGCCGTTGTTTTCGAGCACGCCGGTAAAGCCGATATAGGTAGGATAATGAAGCAGTACGGGATCGCCCTTTGAGCAGAACGCTCCGAGCGCGGATACAACGCCGCCGAGCACGCCGTTTTCGTAGCCGATGCATTCCTTCGTGATATCCTTCTGGCCTTTGCGGGTCTTCTGGAAATTCAGGATACGGTCGTAGTATTCATCGGGGATCGAGGAATAGCCGAAGGTCGGATGCTGAACGCGGCGGATGATTTCCTCCTGGATCGCGGGCGCGGTCCTGAAATTCATATCGGCGACCCACATCGGGATTTTCGAAAAGCCTTCTTTGACTTCGGCGCCTTTGATCGGGATCATATCGACCGCGATCGCGTGGACGCCGGTACGGTCGATCGGCGTTGTAAAATCGTACTTCATGTTTTCTGTTCCTTTTCGTTTGTTGGTAATTTGATTATACCCCCTGCAAAATAAAAAAGCAAGGAAGAGCGCCGCGGAAAAAGAAAAGTATTTTCTTTCACGCGGCGCTGTGCTATAATGAACGAAGCAAAAACGCGGTCATCCCGCTTTCAGGAGGTTTCTATGAAAAAAACGGTACTTCGAAAATACGCAAATCTGATCGCCAAATGCGGCGTCAACGTTCAGAAAGGCCAGGAAGTCTTTATTGTTGCCGGGCTCGATCAGCCCGAATTTGTGAAAATGGTTGCCGAGGAATGCTACAAGCTCGGTGCAAAGCGCGTTGTGATCGATTGGTCCTATGCGCCGATGCAGAAGGTCCATATGCGCTACGCTTCCGTGAAAACGCTCGGGACCTATACCGACTACCAGATCGCGCGTTTTGAGCATTATCTCAAAACCATCCCCTGCCGCATCTTTATCGATTCCGACGATCCCGACGGTCTGCGCGGCATCAATCAGAACAAGATGCTTCGCGTGCAGCAGAAACTCTATCCGCAATCGAAGCCCTATACCGACGCGCTCGAAAACAAATATCAGTGGTGCATCGCCGCCGTGCCCGGCGAAGCCTGGGCGAAAAAGCTCTTCCCGAAGCTCTCGAAGCATCAGGCGACGGAAAAGCTCTGGGAAGCGATCCTCTCGACCAGCCGTGTCGACGACGACCCCGTTGCCGCCTGGGAAAAGCACAACGCCGACCTCAAAGCCCGCTGTGACCGCCTTAATTCGCTCGGCATCAAAGAGCTGCATTATACTTCCTCGAACGGAACCGATTTCACCGTCGGCATGATCCCCGAAGCCGAGTTCAAGGGCGGCGGCGACACCAGCCTACAGGGGATTTTCTTCAACCCGAACATTCCCTCCGAGGAATGCTTTATCTCCCCGATGCGCGGCAAGGCCGAGGGCAGGGTCGTTGCCACGATGCCGCTGAGCCGCGAAGGCCAGCTCATCGAAAACTTCTGGATCCGTTTTGAGGGCGGCAAAGCAGTTGAGTGGCACGCCGAAAAGAACGAACAGCTCCTTACGAACATCATCACCGCGGACGAAGGCGCCGCCTTCCTCGGCGAATGCGCGCTTGTCCCCTACGATTCGCCGATCCGCCAAAGCGGTCTGCTCTTCTACAACACGCTGTTTGATGAAAACGCCGCCTGCCATCTTGCGCTCGGTATGGGATTTGCCGATACGATCCGCGGGTTCGAGGAGAAATCGCTTGAGGAATGCCGCGCCATGGGCGTCAACGATTCGATGGTCCACGTAGACTTCATGATCGGCAGCGCCGACCTCTCGATCGACGCGATCACAAATTCCGGCGAAACCGTCCCGATCTTCCGAAACGGCACCTGGGCTTTTTCGTAACGCCGGCCATTCGGTGTAACAGAGAAAATGCGTACCCCGGCAGGTCATACCGATCGATTCCGTAAGTTTTCGATTTGCCGGCCACTCGGTGTAGCAGAGGAAATGCCAACCCCGGCAGGTCATACCGATCCATTCCGAAATTTTCATTTCGCCGGCCATGCGCCGGAACAGAGGATACGAATCCCCCGGCAGGACGCGCGAATCCATTCCGAAGCTTTCCGCCCACAGCGCGCTTTCCCAAAACAAAAATCGATATCGCAGCTGCAAAAAAATCCCCCTCGGTCGAGGGGGATTTTTGTTTGATTCGATTATTCTTCCAGCTCCGCAATACCGGTGATACGCAGGTTCTCAAGGCGCGTAACCGCCGGGATCACGAGCGTATCGTACTGCGCGGTTTCCTTTGAAAAACGCATCGTGGGAACCGCCGCGGGCAGCGAGCCGGAGATCGAACCGCCGGTCACCGGGAGGATCTTCCCGCCGCGCGAAAGGTAACCGAGCCGGATCTCTCCCGCGATATCGCCGCTCATCGGATCGACCTGGAAATCGGAGAAATCCACGACCTCGAGGTAATCGCCGCTGCGAACGCTTTCGGCGTCGCCTTTGCCGCCCGAGAAGATCGCATTATGAACGTTCGAGCTCTTTTCAAGGCCGAGATACTGCGAGAACTGGCGCGTTCCCCAGAAGTTTTCCGCAACGCCGCCGCGGATCAGATAACGGTCTTCGATCACGGAGCCTTCTTCGTCGACCGGATAATCGTGCGAAGAATTCGGCAGGCTCGATACCGCCTCCACGCTGAGAACGTCGCCCTCGAACTTCTCGCAGATCGGCTGACCGATCTCGTAGGCGCTCATTCTGCGGACCTTCAGCGAGGCGTTCGTCTGATAAAGGAAATATTCGTAGATCTCGCAGGCGTCCGCGGTCGAGAAAACGACGGCGCCGCTTTGGAGCTTCGGGGTCGGCTGCGCGATCAGACGGTCCTTGCCGAAGCGCAGCGCGTCCTCAACGTCCTTTCTGAGCTTTTCACGGTCGCACGTACCGCAGGTGTTGAAACGGAAAAGCTCGATCTCATGGTTTTCGTGGCGCGCGTTGACAACGAGGTCGATCGTCGAGCTCGGGTAAACGCAGGAATACGCCACTGCGTTGGAATTGAGGAAACGGCGCGAAATCGAAGAGACGAAGATCTCGTAGGAGTTGATATCCTCTTCCCCGGTTTCGGCAACGCTCCGGAACGTTTCGATAAAATCCTGCGCGATTTTCGCAACGTCGATCGGGTCGTTTTTCCCGGGCAGCGTTACCGGCTCGGAAACGAGCGTATACGCGGGGTTGCGGATCAGCGCCGCCTGCTCCCAAACGGCGGCGAGGCGCCGGTCGATCTCCTCTTCGCTCATCGTCGGCGAAAGCGCGTCGGAAGCGCTGCCGAGGAATTTCCCGTCTTCAATGCTTCGGTACAGCTTAACGTTGTAGGTGCGCGTTTCCACCGCGCGGTTCTGATCGAGCTGATGGCGGATAAAATAGAATTCCCAGCCGTGTTTCGTTACTTCGGTGAGCTCCCAGCCGTCCGGCCGGAGCGCTTCGAGTTTTTCTTTTAACCGTTCAAACATTTATCCGAGCCTCGCTTTCGTTTTGAGATACGGGCCGCCGTCGGCAACCTTGACCCATTCCTTGTGGCCTTTTCCGCAGGCGCCGGTTCCGAAGACGCAGCGATCCGGCGAGGCCATCGAGATATTTCCGAGCAGGTCGGGAACGTAGCCGGTCATCACGATCGGCGAAACGACCTTGCCCGTCAGCTTTCCGCCGCGAATCTCATAGCCGCGGCTGACGATACACTGGATTCCCCAGTGCTTCGGGTCTTCCATTCCGCTTTCCGAGCCGGCGAGCAGATAGCCGAATTCGATCGAGGCGATCATTTCCTCAAGCGAATCGCTGCCGGAATCGAAGAGCGTATTGGTCATTCTGGTATAGACTTTATGCGAATAATTCTCCCGCTTGCCGTTTCCGGTGGGTTTTACGCCCAGGCGCTTCGCCGCGAGCGCGTCGCAGATACCGGCTCTGAGGATGCCTTTGTCGATTTCCGTAACGTCTCCCGCAAGGGTTCCCTCGTCGTCGAAGGCGTAGCCCGTAACGCTTTCGGCGCAGAGCGCGCCTTCGTGCATCGTAACGAGCTCGGAGCCGACGCGTTTGCCGATATAATCGGCGCCCAGCGCGCGGCCTTTTACGAACATATCCATCTCGACGCCGTGGCCGAACGCCTCGTGGGCAATCAGACCGGTAACGTCCGGCGAGGTGATCACGTCGTATTCGCCGGGGACGATCTTTTCGCTCCCGAGAACGTCTTCCATGATCTTCGGAGCTTCCCGGATCTTTTCCTTGAGCGTAAAGAGGATTTCCGGACCGCAAAGGCCGGAAACGCCTTCGTAAACCATCTTCATTTCGCCCTCTTTGCTCGGCGCAAAGGCGGCGTACATGCCCTCGGTATAAACGTAGCTCTGGCGCATCGTGCGGTTTTTACTCAAGAAGAGCTTTGAAATATGGGTCGAAGAACCGCCCGCCTGGCAGTCGAGCGCGCCGGGGATCGTCCGGACGCCTTCGTCCGAAACGCTCTGAAGCGCCTCGATCAGCTTTGCGGTATCCGCCGTCTCCGGCAGGATCTCGGCCTCCTTCTCGCAGAAGAGCTCGATCGGCTCGTCGTCGAGGATCGGCGTCTCCAAGGTCTCGCTGCCGCAGAGCTCGAGCAGCGCGAACTGCTTTTGAAGCTCCGAGGAGATCACGGCTGCCTTTTCGGTTACCTTCTCCGGATCGAATTCGTTAAAGGCGTATTCGCTGTAGCGCCCGCCGCGGTAGACGCGAACGACGCTGCCGCGCTCAGTGGTGCGGTTCTGATTGGTGACCGATTTGCTGTGCTGCGAAAGCGCAAGCTGAAAACCGACGGAATCGGTTGAAAGAACGCTTACGTATTCGAATTCTTCGCCCAGAATCCCGACCAGCCTGCGCAATGCGGGCTCGATCGAATCGAGATAGGCGGAAAACGGTGCTTTCATCTGAAACTGTCCTCCTTTTTGAATCTGCGAAGCGGCGTTAGATCGCGCAAAGTCCTGCTTTGAGAGCCGCTTTGTACCATAAAGGATACCACATTTTCCGATCGGATGCAAGCGGGCTTTCGCCCTTGTTTACTGCGCCGAAATTCTCTGGACCACCGCGTCTTTCCCCTCGAAATCCATCATGGAAAGCGCCGCGAGCGCCTGATCGCGCATTTGCGCGCGGAAGAATCCGAGCGAATAAAGCTGCAACGCCAGCTCGTTCTGCGCGGCCTTTGAAAAAGGCGAGGCTTTCTGGGAGGTGACGCTGATGTCGAAAACCGGCTTCCGCTCCCCGAGCTCGATCCCGCCGATCGGCGCGTTCTGAAGCAGGAGCGCGCGGTTGTCGAAGCGGATGAACTGCGCCTGACCGTTCGGCGCAACGATCCGGAAAAGCCGCGGCTCGGAATAGAATTCGCGCACCAGCTCGATCGTCAGCGAACAGACCTCGCAGAACGCGCGGTAGGAGGTCTTGATCATATCGCGCGAGAGCTTCGTGCCCGCCTCCTGAAGCGCCGCGATCGCGGCGGCAGCCGTAACGCCGGAATTCGTTCCGCCCTGGGAAAAATCGCGGTTGCCGCTCGTCTCCTTGAGTTCGTCGATTTTCATCTGCCAGACCGCCAGCGCCATTTGCGGCAGAGGCGCCTGGATCAGCTCGCGGATGCTGTCCTCGCCGAGGCTTCCGCCGGCAACATGGATCAGATCGGCCTTGAAATCGGCGAATTCGTCCTCGTTGAGCGCGCCGTCGTCGCGGATGAAATAGCGCTTTTTCGCGCTCATCTCCGCGTTTTTGAGGATCAGCCCGCCGAGGCGGTCGATATACATCTGGGCGTCCTTCATCAGATCGATGCAGCCGAATCCCGCCGGGCTTCCCTGCATCAGATAGAGAACGTCGAAGACGAAGGGATACTTTCCGTGGGCGTAGTATCCGCCGGGATACAGCGCCGGCTCGTTTTCCGAGGAAAAAAGGATCTTTTCGCCGACGTATTTGCAAAGATGCAGGACCTCGCCCGATCCGCTGCCGCGCTTGTAGTACCAGTCGATGACGGGCGTCTTTTCGCGTGTATCGACCGTATCGTCGTAGATATACTTTGCAACCTCGGCGCTGTGATCGAAATCTTCCGCCGAAAGCTCCGGATACCGCTCGAGCAGCACTTCGTTGTCGACCAGCTCAACGTTGAAAAGATTGCGCGACGCCTGAAGATCGCGCACCCCCGGCTCCCAGAACAGGTTCAGAAGGTCAACCTGCTCGATATCGATATCGCCGAGGCCGCCGGCTTTCTGCGGATCCCAGAAAACGCCGTAGACGCCGGTGCCGTGTTTGAGCTTGTACCACCAGGCGTCGCTGTAGGTTTTTTCGAATCCGTTTTCTTCGAGGATCACCGGCAGGATCTTCGAGAGCGCAAGCGCCGCCGAGGTATCGCTTTCCTCGCGCGGGAGGACCGCCGGCGCGGGGAAATTATCCATTGCGTCGGCGTGTTTATTTGCAAGCGAATTGAAAAGCCAGGCGCTTTTCGGCAGATAATCCGGATCGTTCGCGAGATTTGCGCGGCCGTTCCAATGGCGCATCCGGAACCATTCCTCGTTATCGATGATCCGGCGCTCGAGGTTCGATTTGCCCTCTTTATAGCGCTTAAGGATCGCCGCCGCTTCGCGGACTTCTTTTTCGGTAATCGGTTTTTGTTCGTTCATGGGGATTGCTCCTTTCGTTTTTTTAAAGTATAAAGCGAAAGGTTTTCCGGTTTCTCCCCTTTTTCGGCGGATTTGACCGATCCGGAAAAAACGCGCGCTTCAAACGCAGAAAAGCCCGAAGGAATCCTTCGGGCTTTCAGGTTCAGTTTTATACGTTGATGGTTCAGCTCCCGCTTTCGGCAAGAAATTCTTCCTTTGCGTACATCGCCGCGCCGATCACGCCCGCGAGATTCGCGAGCTTTCCGGCTAAAATCTTTGTTCGGCGGTCCGCGTCGTGGATATAGGATTGCGCAGTGACGTAGCGGTTTAAGGGGATCGTGATCGCGTCGCCGCGCGCCGAGATCCCGCCGCCGATACAGAGCACCTGCGGCTGCATCAGCGAAACGAGGTTCGAAACGCCGATCGAAAGATATTTCATGAAATTATCAACGACGTTTGCCGCCGCCGGATCGCCTTTTTCGGCCGCGTCGAAGGGCGTATGCCCGTCGACCGCGTCGAGATCGCCGCCGCAGAGCTCCCACATCAGACTTTCGGGGTTTTCGCGCATCGCGGTTTTCGTATCGTCGATCAGCGCGCCGGCGGAGCAGTAGCGCTCAAAGCAGCCGCGTTTGCCGCAGCGGCAGGGCCGCCCGGAAGCGTCGATCACGAGATGGCCCATCTCCGCGCTCGCGCCGTTGAATCCGGAATAGATTTTTCCGTCGATGATCATCCCGCCGCCGATGCCGGTTCCGATCGTCAGCATCAAAAGGCTCGTAAGGCCTTTTCCCGCGCCGGCTACGAATTCACCGTAGGCCGCGGCGTTGCCGTCGTTGAGCAGATAGATTTTTTTATGAAGCATCCCTTCAAGGATCCCGGCAAGCGGCACGTTCTCAAACTGCAGATGCGTCGCGCGCTCCACGATCCCGTCGTGGATAACGCCCGGGGAGCCTACGCCGACCGCGCCGACTTCATCGAAAGAGATTCCCGCGCTGCTGCAGATCGAGATGCACAGCGCGGCGATATCCGCGCAGATTGCCTCTGCCGGACGCGGCATATTGGTTGGGATCAGTTTCGTTTCCAAAAGCGTACCCGATTCGTCGGCGAGCGCGCCGCCGATCGTCGTTCCGCCGAGATCGATTCCGATATAATACATTCCAGCCTCCGAAAATACCGGTTCTTTCCGGTTTTCTCTATGTTCAATATAGCATATTCCGGCAAGGATTGCAATTGTTCGCTCTTCCGATCTTGATCTTCGCATTTTCGGCGTTTCTATGAAAATAGCCGAAACCGGAAAAACGAACAGCGGATGATTACGTTTTGGGAAGGAGGATTTCTTCCAGTTCGCGGCAGTTCGCGGCGATCGCGGCAGCGCCGGCGGCTTCGAGCTCGCCGGGCTGTGCGTAGCCCCAGGCAGCGCCGATGCAGGCGATCCCGCATTCCTTCGCGCCGAGAACGTCGTATTTCGTATCGCCGATCAGAACGGTCTCTTCCGGCTTTGCGCCGCATCGTTCCAGAACGGAGGTGATGATCTGCGCCTTCGACTGATCGTTGATCCCCTCGCGCGAACCGATCACAAGCTCGAAATACCGCGCAAGATCCGAGCGCGAAAGCAGCAGATCCGTAGGCGTCTGAGGCTTCGAGGTCGCGATGCAAAGCTGTACTCCGGCGCCTTTGAGGTGTTCGAGCAGCTCCCGGATCCCCGGAAACGGCGCGCTCTCGAAAACACCGATCGGCGTATAGCGTTCGCGGAAATCGAGAACAAGCCGCTCCCCTTCCTCCCAGCTCACGCCGTAGACCTCCACGAATTTTTCGACCAGCGGCGGCCCGGCGAACTGACGTAGGAACGGAAGCTCCGCTTCGATCCCGTGCTTTTTCAGCGCGTACTGAACGGACTTCGTGATCCCCTCAACGGTATCGAATACCGTCCCGTCGAAATCGAAGAGGACGGTTTTATATGGATAGGACAATCTGATCCCTCCTTTTTCTCAAATTCAGCGAATTGCTTCGGCGGCGATGCCCGACACGCAGCAGCGTGTCTCGACCGAACGTTTTTATCTTTGCCAAAAGGAAAAGCCACTCGTTGCGTTTTCCGTTCTGATCCGGTCGTTTTCAGCAAATCGGAAGTGTTGCAAAAGCCCCCTCTTGCGGTGCCCGAAAAACGCTTCGGGCGTTCGCTTCTCCTCGCGTTTTTCGACCGCTGCGCCATCCCCGCCTCGCTTCATCCGCCCCCGGCGGCGCTTCGGCGGCGATGCCCGACACGCAGCAGCGTGTCTCGACCGAACGTTTTATCTTTGCCAAAAGGAAAAGCCACTCAATGAGTGGCTTTTCCTTTTGGCAGGGGTAGAAAGACTCGAACTCTCGACACGCGGTTTTGGAGACCGCTGCTCTACCAACTGAGCTATG
>CACZON010000113.1 GCA_902782805.1 Oscillospiraceae bacterium | reverse complement strand
GTGCCGTCCGCAGGACCCAAGGGCAGAAAGATAACTCCTATCTTAACAGTGCCCTGCCGGGCAGCGCACCTGCTCATACCACCGGAGAACCCTCCGTATCGCCGTCCGCAGGACCCTGCGTGACGAAAATTTACAAATTTCTGTTGTTTTAGGAGCGGAGATACAGTATAATAGGAGAAGATTTCCGGAAGATGCGGTTTTGCAGCGGCGAAACGGCGTCATCGAAACACTCAGAAGAAAACGAAGGACCGCGGTTTACGCGATCCTCCTGATAGAAAGGAAAAGCGAAACGCTATGAAACGAATTTTTGTATTACTGCTGGCGGCGGTGCTTTTGCTGGCGCTGACGGCCTGTTCCTCCGGCCCGAGCGAGGCCGAGGGCTATTCCCAGATCGGCTCTTCGTCGCCGTATAAACCGCAGTCCTCGGAGGAATCCTCCGAAGCGCCGGCTTCTTCCGAGGCGGAGCCCTCGTCGGCGCCGGAATCCTCCGAAGTTTCTCAGGAAAGCTCTGCGGAGAGCTCCGGGGAATCCTCGGCGGCTGAATCCTCCGAAGAATCGAGCGAGACTTCTTCGGAGACCTCGAAGCCTTCGGGCGGCGGCGTGCCGCAGTCGGCGCGCGCCGATTCGAGCTATTTTTCCGACGCGGTATTCGTAGGCGACTCGGTCAGCCTGAAGCTGGAATACTACGACGCGGCGATGGACGTCCTCGGCGGCGCGAGCTTCCTGACCTCCGGTTCGCTCGGCAGCGGCAACGCGCTCCAGGAGATCAGCGATGAAACGGTTCACCCGGTATACAAGGGAGAAAAGGCGTATATCGAAGATTCGATCGCGGATCTCGGCGCGAAGAAAGTCTATATTATGCTCGGCATGAACGATATCGGCCTTTACGGGATCGACGAATCGGTTGAAAACTACGAAAAGCTTGTGGACCGGATCCTTGAAAAATCGCCCGACGCGACGATTTACGTGGAATCGATGACGCCGATGACGGCAGACAGTCCGATCGCAGGCCGCGACCTCAACAACGAGAACATCAAGATCTATAACCAGCGCCTGCTGGAGCTTGCGCAGCGCCGCGGCTGGTATTTCGTCGACGTCGCTTCCGTGATGTATACGGAGGACGGAAATTCCCTGATCCCCGAATACTGCTCGGATCCCGACGATATGGGCCTTCACTTTACGGAAGCCGGCTGCGAGGCATGGGTCGACTACCTCTATACGCATACGGTAGGATAAGGAGAATCACACATGAAAAGAATCTTAGCAATCGTTTTTGTGATCGTTTTCTGCATAGCGCTCGCGGGCTGCGGCTCCGAGAAGAAGGACCTCGATCTTTCTGCGCTGCGCGATAAAATGACTTCTGAGCTTTCGATCGAAGGCGCGATGAGCCTCAAGACCGAGCGGCTCGAGAGCCTCTACGGCATCGAAGCGAAGGACGTCAAGCAGCAGGGGAGCTTTATCACGATGGGCGGAACCTTCCCCGACGAGATCCTGATGATCGAAGCGGTCGATTCCGACGCGGCGAAACGTATTGAGGAAAAGCTTCAGAGCCGCCTTGAGCAGGTCATGGCGCAGTCGAAAAACTACGACGCCGAAAACTACGCGCTGCTGCAGAAATGCGCGGTGAAGAAATCCGGCAATTACGTTATGCTCTTCATCTCGGCCAAATACGCCGAGCTGCAGAAGCTGTTCGACGCCGCCTGAGCGGCGGAACCCTAAAAAAAGCAGACTGTGAACCAGTCTGCTTCTTTTTTTGCGCGTTTTCGGCGTTTCAGGCGTTTGCGGATTTGTTCTTCTGAAGCTGCAGCGCAAGGCGCAGGACGTTGCCTGCCGAACGCTCGAGCTCTCCGCGGGTGATCCCGCCCTTTTTGCCGAGCGTTTCAAGCAGCGTTCCGTCCGAATGATATTTTTTGACAAGGTGTCCCTGATCGCCGGGCATCAGAACGTCGACCTGCGCGCGTACGCGGTAGGCATTGTCGCGCAGGAGCGGGAATTCGGGGCTCTTCGAGCGGCGCATCCACCAATCGGTCATCACAACGCCCCGGTACCCCCATTCCCCGCGCAGAACGGTCGTTGCGAGGTCGTAGTTGTAATGGCTCCAGACGCCGTTGATCTTGTTGTAGGAGGTCATCAGGCAGAGCGGCGTTCCCTCTTTGACGCAGATTTCGAACGAGCGCAGGTAGATTTCACGCAGGGCGCGTTCGGAGACGATCGAATCGTTCTGGGTGCGCTCGAACTCCTGGTTGTTGCAGGCGAAATGCTTCGGGCAGGCCGAACGGCCGCTTCTCTGGATCCCGCGGACGGCGGCCGCCGCCATTTTGCCGGAGAGGAGCGGATCCTCGGAATAGTATTCGAAATTGCGCCCGCAGAGCGGGTGGCGATGGAGGTTCAGTCCCGGGCCGAGCAGAACGTCGGCGCCCACGGCGATCATTTCTTCGCCGAGTTTTTCGTAGAGCGCTTCGATCAGCCCGGTATTGCGTGAGGCCGCGAGCGCGGCGGCGCAGGGAAGAAGCGACGTAAAGCGGGAAAGACGCAGCCCGGAGGGACCGTCGCAGGTGACGATCGGCGCGATTCCCTTTTTTTGAAGCGACGGCAGGATCCCGCCGAAGGCGCCTGCGTTGCCGGCGGGGCCGAAGGAGGAATTCATCATCCCGTGGCCTCGGGTCAGCGCTTCGAGCTCGCGCGCGGAGAGCGCGGCGAGGAATCCTTCGAGCGAAAGGCTTCCGTCGGAAACGGCGCTCAGGCGGGGCAGCTTTCCTTTTTCGAGCGCCGCGGCGCGGGGAAGACGCTCCAGGATCCGGTCGTGCAGCGCCTCGCGGCTTTCGCAGATCGTTTCGCACCGTTCAAGGAGCACCGTTTCGGCCTGGAAGAACGATCCGGCCGGCGTTTGGTTGACATAAAACTGGTATTCGCCTTTTTCAAGGACGAACGCGCCGAGGCTTTCATCGAAGGAAGCAAGCGCGCGGTTGTCTGCCGAGAAGCGGAGCGTATCGCGCTCGCCGGGCGCGAGCAGCTTCGTTTTCCCAAAGGATGCAAGCACGCGAATCGGCTTTTGGAGCCCTTCGCGCGGCGGAGAAACGTAGAGGTCGACCGCCGCTTTCGCTGCGGCAGTACCGGTGTTTTCAACCGTAACGTTCAGCACGACGCCGTCCTTCGTTTTGTTCAGGCCGAAGGGAGAAAGCGAGAATTCGGTGTAGGAAAGGCCGAAGCCGAAGGGGAAGAGGATTTTATCCTGGGCGCAGGTATCGAAATACCGGTAGCCGACGAAGATATCCTCGGCGTATTCGCTTTTTTCTTTTTGGCCGAAATTCGCGTTGGAGGGATAATCCGCGAGACTCCGCGCGGCGGTATCGGCGAGCTTTCCGCAGGGGGAGACGGCGCCGAGCAGAACGTCGGCCGCGGCGTTGCCGGTTTCCATACCGCCCTGCCAGACGATCAGAACGGCGGAGAGCGGGATTTCCTCAAGGAAGGAGAGATCGATCAGATTGCCGATATTGAGAACGAGAACCGTTTTTTCGAAGCGTTCGCAGAGCGAGACGAGCATCTCCCGCTCGGCGTCGGTCAGAAGATAGCCGCCTTGATCCGGCGAGAGATCGAAGCTTTCGCCCGCGGCGCGCCCGATCACCGCAACGGCGGTCCCGCATTCCTTTGCGGCGCTTTCCAGAAGCTGCGGCGCAAGCGGCATTTCCGGATGGCTCTGGGGCCAGTGCGCCCAGAAGCCCGGATCAGCGGCGTTTTCTTTTTCCGCAGTCCAGGCGCGGTAGCGTTCGGCAAGCGGACGGTAAAGGTTCGCGCCGTTGTGCTCGAGCCCTTCGAGGATGCTGACCGTATAGGGCGGATGGACGTCGCCGCCGGAGCCGTAGCCCATATAGAAGGTGTCGATCTGGCAGCGGCCGAATACGGCGACCGGTTTTTCGCCCGTAAGCGGCAGCGCGCCTTCGTTTTTGAGAAGCACGCATCCCTCGGCGGCCGCCCTCCGGCAAAGCTCGCTCATTCCGGGGAACGCTTCGCGCGCGCCTTGCGCGGTATTAAGTTCCTGCGAGACGTCGGAGCCCATTACGGCAGAGGTTGCCTTCCGGGCAATTTTCGAAACCATTCTCCCGATGAAATTCATATGCATTCTCCTTTTTTCAAAATCCGTTTTTTTCAGTATATCAAAGACTTTCCGGAAGGAAAAGCCCCTGCCTCGCTTTCTTTTTGAAAAACAAAAAATCAAGCCGTTTCCGATTGATTTTTGCGCCGAAATAAGGTATCGTTAAAATAGAAATACAGAGAAAGAAGGGAAGCACCATTATGTCAAGAAAGTTTGTCTGCACGCCGGATTACCCGGTTGCCGATACCCCAAGCGGAAAAATCAGAGGCTATCTGCTCGATGACATCTTCGTTTTCCACGGAATCAAATACGCCAACGCAAAGCGTTTCCAGATGCCGACGAAGATCGAACCCTGGGAAGGGATCAAGGATGCTCTCGGCTACGGCTGGACCTGCCCGACGATGCGCGACGAGCGCTGCGGCCCCGAGGTCATGACGCCCCACCGCTACTGGCCGAAAGACGAAGCTTGCCAGTACCTGAACGTCTGGACCGCGACCCTCGATCCATCCGCGAAAAAGCCCGTGATGCTCTGGATCCACGGCGGCGGATTCGCCGATTGCTCCGCGATCGAGCTCGCCTGCACCGACGGTACCGCGATGGCCCGCTGGGGCGACGTCGTTATGGTCAGCCTCAACCACCGCCTCAATATTCTGGGCTTCCTCGACGTTTCCGCCTACGGCGAGAAGTACGCGAATTCCGGCAACGCCGGTCTTGCGGACCTCGTCATCGCGCTCGAATGGATCCGCGACAATATCGAAGCCTTCGGCGGCGACCCCGACAACGTAACGATCTTCGGCCAGTCCGGCGGCGGCGGAAAGGTCTGCTCGCTGTTGCAGTGTCCGGCGGCCGACGGCCTTTTCCACAAAGCGATCGTCCACAGCGGCATCCACGTCCGCCGCGCGCGTCCCGACGCCGAAACAAGCAAGATCCTCGTCGGCAGGATGCTCGAATACCTTGGGATCGCGCCCGAAGAGATCGAAAAATTCGAGGAGGTTCCCTATAAATCGCTTGTCGAAGCCTACAACGCCGTGACCCCGGCCATGCGCGAAGAGGGCTACGCGGTCGACGGCTGGGCGCCGCTCGCCAACGGTTACTACCAGGGCTACGCGCGCCTCGACGGTTTCTACGAGCACGCGAAAACCGTCCCGACGATGGTCGGCTCCTGCTTTGCGGAGTTCTCGCGCCATCCCGATCTCTACAAAAAATACGATCTCTCCGAAGAGGAGATCATGGCGTACCTCACCGAACGCTACAAAGAAGACGCCGGAAAGCTCGCAGAGCTCTTCAAGGCGGCCTATCCCGAAAAGAGCCTGATGGATCTGCTCGTTCTCGACGCGCACGTCCGCTACGGTTCGCTCGATCATATCGAAAAGCGCAGTGCGTTTACCCAGGCGCCGGTCTATTCCTATATGTTCGCCCAGGAATTCCCCTTCGATAACGGCAAGCCCGCCTGGCACTGCGCCGAGCTGCCCTTCATTTTCCATAATACCGCGCTGATCCCCGTCTGCCAGCAGGAAGGCGTTGAGAAGCTCGAAGAAGAGATGGCGGGCGCATGGTCGGCTTTTGCCCATACCGGCAATCCGAACCACGAAGGCATGGCTTACTGGCCGGCGTATACCCCCGAAACCCGCGAAACGATGGTTTTCTGCGACGAGAGCGCGCCGCGCGCCGATTTCGACCGCGAGCTGATCGCCCTTGCCAAAAAACATTCGCTGGGATTTACGATTTGAAAGGAGAAAACCGCAATGGATGAAGAAAGAGATCTGATTACCGTTACCGATGAGGAAGGCAACGAAACGCTGATGGAGATTCTCGATTACTTCGAGCATCAGGGAAGAGAATACGCGCTTCTGACCGAAGCGGATCTTCCGGAAGATGCCGAGGCCGAGGTGACGATCATGGAAATCATTGCCAACGACGAGGACGAAACGGAAGAGTTCGTCTCGATCGAGGACGAAGTCCTGTTTGAAGAGCTCAGCGGCATCGCCGAAGAAATCATCGCGCAGTGGAACGACGAGCTCGAAGAAGATTGATCCCTTTATCAACGCAGAAAAGCCACCCGCTTGGGTGGCTTTTTTGTTTTCGCGTAATCGGCTGTGAGAATGAAAGAGGC
>CACZON010000112.1 GCA_902782805.1 Oscillospiraceae bacterium | reverse complement strand
TTCTCCGCTCTCCGGCGTGTTTTCTTCCATACGGCTGCTGCCGCTTTCAGGGGTGACCGGCAGCTGATTTTTCGCAAAAACGCCCCGCATCAGAAAAGCGGCTCCGATGAGAACAACCAGCGCGGCCGCCGCGGCGCTCCATTTTTTCCATCCGGCAGAAACGCGCGCTGCGGATGCGGTTTCCGCCGCTTCGATCAGATCCGCGTCGATCCCGCCGATCGCCCGGCGGATTTTTTCGCTTTTCACAGAAAATATCCCTCCTTTTTCAGAGTTTCGGCGAGGCGGTCCCTCGTCCGTTTGAGCATCATCAGGACCTTGCTTTTTCCGAAACCGTAACGCCGGCAGATTTCTTCGATCGAATCATAGTACCAGTATCTGCGGATAAAGACGTTGCGCTCGGTTTCCTTTTGGGCGCGCAGAAAACCGGAAATAATCCTCGAAAGCTCCGCTTCCTCGAGCGTATCTTCTAATTGATTCTCTCCGATCAGCGTTTCGAGCTCATCGAGCGGCAGCAGCTCGCCCCGGGGGATCCGCTTTTGGGCGTGGTTTTTCCGAAGGCGGTCGATCGCGATCTCGCGGATCAGCTTGCCGAGATACGTTTTGAGGTTCTTTGGCTCCTGCGGCGGGATGCTGTTCCAGGCGGCCAGCAGCGCTTCATTGAGCGCTTCTTCGCTGTCTTCTTCGTTTCGCAGAACGTTCTGTGCGATCGAAAAGCAATAGCGGCCGTATGCTTCTCTCGCTGTTGAGAGAGCGGATTCATCGCGCCGGAGAAATCTTTGAACCAGCAGATCGTCGTTCACGGTTTTCGCCTCCTTTCCGGAAAAGGTCCTTCTGCTCAAATACCCGTAAAAAATCGGGATCGATCACATTTTACCCGAAAAAACGGCAAAAAACAAGGGAGGCCGCCTCCCCGGGAAGCGCCTCCCAAAAAACCGTTTTATTGGTTCTGCTTTTTCAGCTTCACGAGCGAGAGAAAGAAGCAGATTCCTGCAAATAAGGGGAAAAGATTCATCACAACGTATTTTCGAAGACCCGTCTGATCGGAAAGCACAAAATTGACCAGGCCGTAGAACGGAACCGCCGTATGCAAAGCCATTGGAATCAGCGACAGCATCATCAGTGCCGGCGGGATCAGTAAGACGATCCCGGAGATCCATAGGATCGTTTTGATCCGCCCCTGAGGCTGAATCTTATACCAGAGCGAAAGAACCGCCGGCACGAACATCCCCGCAGCAACGCGCAAAAGCGGAAGGGCTGCAAAATCGTTGATCATATACGGCCAGGCGTTATACGTCGTACCCTTGAGCTCGAGCAGTTTCGGAAGAACGTACAGATCGTCAATTATGAGAAAAGCCGTTAGAATTCCAAGCACCGCAGCCCAAACGACCGCTTTTTTCTGGAATCGCGGGTATTCCTGATGCTTTGAGTCCAGAAGCTCCGCCGCCTCTATCTCCAGCACCTTCGCCATCTCTCCGATCATCTCAAGATCCGGCTGGTTCTTCCCGTTTTCCCAGTTGCTGACAGCCTGCCGGGTCACGTACAGCTTTTCGGCCAGCTCGTCCTGTGTCAGGCCTTTCTGTTTTCGATATTTTCGCAGATTCTCTCCCAAACGGATCATAACACGGTTCCTCTCCGAAACGGCTGCAAAATTGATGATTTCTCTTTCTAAATGATACGCCCCGAGGATCAAAAAGTCACGCAAAAATCTCTTGCGCGCACAATAAAGCCGGGATCTGTGGCCTTTTTCGCTTTTTGACGAAAAAACGAGGGAGGCCGCTTCCCCGGGGAGCGCCTCCCTGCCGTCTGCCGGAATTTATCCTTTGATCGCTTCTTCGAAAATCGCCTTCATGCCGCAGCCGTCGTCGTGGAAACGGTGGTTCTGGCCCATATCGTAGCCGGGCAGGTTGTTGCCTTCCACGAAAACCGGTCCGTCCGGCGTGATGCCGACGTCCCAGCCGACGTATCTCATATTCGGCTCCACAAACGCGGCTTCTTTGCACATCGCGACCGCTTCCTCAAAATACGGGACCTTAAAGCCCTTGAAGACCTTTCCGTTGTTCGGATGGACCTCGTAGTAGGTGACCGTTTTATCGCAGAACAGCGGATGAGAGATCGTCCCGTCGGGATCGAGCAGCGTATACATTCCCCCGCTCGTGATGTTGTCGACGTCGTTCTTCCCGTTGCCGACGCGGATCAGCGCGTAGATGAATTTCGCTTCGTTGTTGTCGTTGAGGATCGTTACGATTCGGACCGTATTGATCGACCGGTCGCAGAGCTCGTTCATCGTGGGATGCTGTACGATCGCCTCCTCCGCGAGAAACATCTTCTTTTCGATCAGCTCCTCATAGAGCTTTTGATGATCCGGATGCTCGGAAAGGTGGAATTTTTCGACGCCGAGACCGCCGAACGAAAGCGGCTGCTTCCCGAAAAAGACGTCTTTTCCGGAAAGGAACGCTTCGAAGGCTTCAAACCCGTCGTTGAGATCGCAGAAATCACGCCTGAGGTATTTCTCAAAACGCTTGTCGAAGGCGAGCTTATCATCGAAGACATAATAAAAATCGCGGTTGTTGAGACGGTGAACCAGCTCGATATTGTCGTCCATCGTGATGAACGTTTTTCGCTTGTCTTTCCCGATATAGGCAAAGCCGAAGGTCATATAATCGAGATAGCCGACCCCGTAGCGGAACATGCTGTAAACCATATCGAAAAAGAGCACGAACCTCGATTTTCCGGATTCCTTGTGGACCTGATTCAGATTCCTGAAAAAGCGTTTAAAACTTCCCGACGCCACCCGGCGGAAAAACGTTGCGATTTTTCCCATATTTATTCCTCCGTTCTGATCGGCAGCTTTACGGTCGCCGTAAAGCGCTCTTCGTCCGTTTCGTACTGGAATTCGCCCGAAAGGAGCTTCATGATCGTTTCACAGGTACGCAGCCCGATCTTCGTGCTTTCTCCGCCGGTTTTCGTGCGGCAGATTTTATTGCGGAACCCGATGATCAGCGTACCGTCGGATATTTCGCGGGAAATGAAGATCGGCTCTCTGCGGTCCGCGTATTTTTCGATGTTGGAAAAGATATTGTCGAATACGCGCATCAGATACGCCATATCGATGGAGATCGTTCCGCTGCGCTCGAACTCCTGAAGCTCAAACCGATAACCGAAACCCTCGAGGTACGCCATATGCTCGCCGACGATCTGATCCAGCAGCATTACCGCGTCGTATTCCTTATTTTGGATCTGGATCCGGCCGCTGTATACAAGGAAATACTGGAACAGCCGGTCCGTCAGATCCTTGAGCTGCATCGCCTTCAAATAGCTGTTTTCAAGGTAGCGTTCGTTGTCCTCGCCGGAAATGCCGCTGCCCTCTTTCAATAGATCAAGATAACCGATCAGCGCTGTAAGCGGCGTTCGAATATCGTGGGAAACCGCGGCGATCAGCTCGTTGTTCGCTTCCCAGGCGCGCTTTTCATCGGCGTATTTTTCGATCAGCGAATTACGCATCTCCTCAATATTGTGGGCCAGCTCGGTGATCTCGTCGTTGCCGGTCAGGGTGAGCTCCGATTCAATGTCTTTCGTCTTGATCCGGTTGACCTCGGCGGACAGATTTACGACCCTCTGAACGTTGCGGCGGATCAGCAGCCAGAAGGAAAATGCGAACACGAGAAATCCCATCAGCAAAGCCAAGGCGTTGAGGCCCCGGCGCCAGTTCACGTCGGTTCTGTCCAGAAGATAGACGTCCGCTTCCGAATCGGAAAACCGGAGCGGATATTTTTCCGCAGCTCCGTTGGAAAACTCCGAAAGCGCACTGATTTCGGGATCCGTCCCGAATACGACTTTTCCGTCTTTCTGAACGGACAGAATAATGGAGGAATGCTGTTCGCGCCAGGACATCATCGTTTCACGGTCTTCAATCGACGCGTTTCTTTCGGAAAGATAGCTTTGAAGATTGTCAATAAAGGAAGCGTTGCGGTTGTGTCTCCATTCCGGATCGTTCCATTTGTGGTCAAAGATCCCGATGGAGACGTTCGAAACCAGCAGATAGATCAGCACGCCGGCCAGAAACGAAGCAGCCAGCGAAATAATGAGCTTTCGCTTCTGGGAAACGTAATTTCGTTTGTCAGACAATCCGATACCCCTTTCCCCAGACCGTACAGATCAGCTTCGGATTATTCGGATCCTCTTCCAGCTTTTTCCTCAGATTGAGGATATGAACCATGATCGTATTGTTGGAAGCGGGCAGATATTGTTCTTTCCAGACATTTTCGTAGATCTGCTGCTGCGAGAAGATCTCTCCGCGGCGGCTGCCGAGAAAATGGAGGATCGAAAACTCCTTATCCGTAAGCGCGACCGCTTCACCCGATTTCGTGACGCTCCGGTGAATGAGATCGATCTCGATATCGTCGATCGTGATCTTCTGGTTCTCGGGTACGGATTCTTCTTTTCCCTTGTAGACGCGGTAGCGGCGCAGATGGGACCGAATGCGCAGAAGCAGCTCGTCCTTGGTAAAAGGTTTTGTAAGGAAGCTGTCGCACCCGCTCTGGTAGGCCGCGATTTTATCGGCGTCGCTCGATTTCGCCGTCAGGAACAATACGGGGACGTTAGAAAAGGTGCGGATTTCTTCGCAGGTTTCGATCCCGTCTTTTTTCGGCATCATGATATCCAGGACGACCAGGTCGATATTCTTTTCTTCCTTCAGGATCCGGATCGTGCTGTCGCCGTCCTGTGCTTCAAAGACTTCGTAACCTTCGTTTTCAAGCATCAGCCGAACGACCTCGCGGATCTCGGAGCTGTCGTCCGCAACGATAATCCTCGCATGATTGATCGAAGAGCTTTCCATAGTCTCACCTTCCGTTTTCTTCTAAAACAGAAACTGCACGGTTATTCAAAATCATCCGCCGGCTCTCCCTGCAGGGCGCCGACGCTCTGGGCTTTGAGGTACGCGTTGATGAATCCGTCGAGCTCGCCGTCCATCACCGCGCCGATATTTCCCGTTTCAAATCCGGTTCTGTGGTCCTTGACGAGCGTATAGGGCATAAATACGTAGGAGCGGATCTGGCTGCCCCAGGTGATCTCCTTCTGCTCGCCCTTGATATCCGAAATCTTTTCGAGGTGCTCGCGCTCCTTGATCTCAACGAGCTTCGAGATCAGCATCCGCATCGCCATATCGCGGTTCTGATACTGGCTGCGTTCGACCTGGCAGGCAACGACGATCCCAGTAGGAATATGGATCAGCCGGACCGCCGAAGAAGTTTTGTTGACCTTCTGGCCGCCGGCGCCGCTCGCGCGGTAAACTTCCATTTTGATCTCGTCGGGGCTGATCTGAACGCTCGTATCTTCGTCGATTTCGGGCATGACCTCGAGCGACGAGAAGGAGGTATGGCGCCTTCCTGCGGCGTCAAACGGCGATACGCGCACAAGGCGGTGGACGCCGGCTTCGCTCTTTAAAAAGCCGTAGGCGTTTTCTCCTTCGATCAGGATCGAAGCGCTTTTGAGGCCGGCTTCTTCGCCGTCGAGATAATCGAGTACCGTTACCTTAAAGCCGTGGCGCTCCGCCCAGCGGTTATACATCCGGTAGAGCATTTCGGCCCAGTCCTGCGCCTCCGTTCCGCCGGATCCGGCATGGAAGGTCAGGATCGCGTTTTTCGCATCATATTCTCCGGTCAAAAGCGTCATCAGACGCATCTGCTCGAGCAAAGCCAGGATTTCATTCACTTCTTCCTTCGCTTCGTCGTAAACCGAGAGGTCTTCCGCCTCGTCGCCCATTTCGATCAGCGTCAGCGCGTCGTCGAACCGGGAATGGAGGCGTTCGTAGGAATCGACTTTCCCTTTGAGCATGCTCGTTCGCTGGAGGATCTTCTGCGAATTGGCCATATCGTTCCAGAATTCCGGCTCGGCCGCCTGGGCTTCGAGCTTCGGAATTTCCTCGCGGATCTGATCGATCCCGATGGCGTGGTAAAGATCTTTCAGGCTGTCCTCCTCGGAAAGGAGTTTTTGACGTAATTCTTCGTATTGCAGCATATCAATCGTAGCCTTTCGCTCGCATAATATTACAGTTTATATTATATCCGATCTCCCTTCAAAAGTAAAGGAAAAAGAAAAACGCGTCCCGAAAAACCGCCGAAAACGTCCGGCGTGCCGCCTCCGGAATTTTGAAAACCGATTGCAATACGAAGCGGATTATGGTATGCTGAAAATTACAGGACCGAACACCTCAGACTGAACATACAGGAGGATTTTTCAATGCAGATTACAAACGACATCCGCTACGTCGGCGTCAACGATCATCAGATCGATCTCTTTGAGGGGCAGTACATCGTCCCGAACGGAATGGCCTACAATTCCTACGTAATTCTCGATCAGAAGACCGCCGTGATGGATACCGTCGACCGGAAATTCACCCACGAATGGCTTGACAACGTGGCAGAAGCCCTCGGCGCAAGGAAGCCGGATTATCTGGTCGTTCAGCATATGGAGCCGGATCATTCCGCCAATATCGTCAGTTTCATGAACAATTATCCCGAGGCGAAGATCGTCTCGAGCGCAAAAGCGTTTACGATGATGCAGAATTTCTTCGGAACCGATTTTGAGGACCGCAAGATCGTCGTCGCCGAAGGCTCGACGCTCGAACTCGGCCGCCATACGCTCTCGTTCGTCGCCGCGCCGATGGTTCACTGGCCCGAAGTGCTGATGACCTACGACGCTGCCGACAAGGTTCTTTTCTCGGCGGACGGTTTCGGGAAATTCGGCGCGCTCGACGTCGAGGAGGAATGGGACTGCGAAGCGCGGCGCTATTATTTCGGCATCGTCGGCAAATACGGCGCGCAGGTTCAGAACGTTCTGAAAAAAGCCGCTTCGCTCGAGATCAAAACGATCTGCCCGCTCCACGGACCGGTTCTCAAAGAGGACCTCGGCCATTATCTCTCTCTTTACAATACCTGGTCGAGCTACGGCGTCGAGAGCGAAGGCATCATGATCGCCTATACCTCCGTTTACGGCAATACGAAAAAAGCCGTCGATCTGCTTGCGGAAAAACTTTCGGCGAAGGGCTGCCCGAAGGTCGTCGTTACCGACCTTGCGCGCGAGGATCTGGCGGAAGCGGTAGAAGACGCGTTCCGTTACGGCAGGCTCGTCCTCGCTACTACCACCTACAACGCCGATATCTTCCCCTTTATGCGCACCTTTATCGAACATCTTACCGAGCGCGGCTATCAGAACCGGACGGTCGCGCTGATCGAAAACGGCTCTTGGGCGCCGCAGGCCGCAAAAACGATGCGCGCGCTTCTGGAAGGCTCGAAAAACCTCACCTTCGTCGAGCCGGTCGTAAAGATCAAATCTGCAATGAACGCCGAAAACGCCGAACAGATCGAAGCGCTTGCAAGCGAGCTCTGCCGCGATTATCTTGCGCAGCACGATGAAACCGCCGACAAAAACGATCTCACGGCGCTCTTCAACATCGGCTACGGCCTCTACGTCGTCACCTCGAACGACGGAACCAAGGATAACGGTCTGATCGTCAACACCGTTTCGCAGGTGACGAATACGCCCAACCGCGTTGCCGTTACGATCAACAAGCAGAACTATTCGCACCATATCATCAAACAGACCGGCAAG
>CACZON010000111.1 GCA_902782805.1 Oscillospiraceae bacterium | reverse complement strand
TGCACGCGATATTTCAGGTCGCCCGACCAGCCCTTTTCGATCGTCTCGAGCGTTTTTAGTCCGTCCAGCTTCTCCGCCTCCCCTGCGGCGCTTTTCGCCGCGGTTTTTTTCGTTATCAGTATATCATATCTTTCGCCGCCGTGAAAGCGCTCTCTCCCATTGCAGCCGGAAAATCTGCAAAACTATATTAAGGCGGCATGAAGAACGCTTTCCGGCGCGAAAAAAGCGGCAAAGGGATTGTGCTTTTTGCGAAAAGCGTTTATAATGGGAATCAAATTGATGGATCGGTTTAAAATTTCTAATTTCAGAAAGCCGCATCCACCCGAAAGAAGGCGCTGCATTTGAGGATCGTGATCAAGGTGGGCACCTCTACCCTCACCCATCAAACCGGAAACCTGAATATCCGCCATACCGAGCAGATCGTAAAAGTTCTGAGCGATCTTAAAAACGCCGGCCACGAGCTGATCCTCGTCTCCTCCGGCGCGATCGGGATGGGCGTCGGAAAGCTCGGCCTGACAGGCAGGCCGGACGATATGGCCGGAAAGCAGGCGTGCGCCGCGGTCGGCCAGTGCGAGCTGATGTACGTTTACGACAAGCTCTTTTCCGAATACAATCATACGATCGCACAGATCCTGATGACGGGCGAGGATTTTAAGGCTCAGGACCGCTTCTGCAATTTTGAAAACACGATGGACCGCCTGCTCGCGCTGGGCGTTCTGCCGATCATCAACGAAAACGACACCGTCTCGACGCAGGAGATCGCCGTAGGCGACAACGACACCCTCGCGGCGATCGTCGCGCGCGGGGTCGGCGCCGATCTGCTGGTGCTGCTCTCCGATATCGACGGCCTCTATTCCGAGGATCCCCATAAAAACAAAAACGCCTCCCTGATCCGCCGCGTCAAAGTGATCGACGACGCGATCCGCAAAGCCGCCGGCGGGAAAACCTCCGCCCTCGGCACCGGCGGGATGGCAACGAAAATCGCCGCCGCCGAGCTCTGTATGGAAAACGGGATCGATATGATCATCATGAACGGCCAGAACGCCGAGCATCTCTACAGCATCCTCGGAGAAACGCCGGTCGGCACCCTCTTCTGCGGAAAGGAGCGCTCATGAAAACGACACTTGAAATTCTGGAAGAAGCGCGCCGCGCAAAAGCCTGCGCCGCCGCCCTCTCCACCGAAACGAAAAACGAGCTTCTGCGTGCGATGGCGGATTCCCTGCTGGAGTTCTCCGGCGTCATTCTCAAAGAAAACGAAGCGGACCTTCAGGCGGCAAAGGGTTCGATCTCCGAGGTCATGCTCGACCGCCTTGCCCTGAGCAAACAGCGCCTTGCCGATATGGCCGGGGCGATCCGCGAGGTTGCGGCGCTGCCCGATCCGGTCGGCCGCGTTCTCTCAAAAACGTCGCGTCCGAACGGGCTTTCGATCGAAAAAGTCTCCGTTGCGATCGGCGTCGTTGCGATCATCTACGAAAGCCGGCCCAACGTCACGGCGGACGCGGCCGCGCTGCTCCTCAAAAGCGGCAACGTCTGCGTCCTGCGCCCGGGCAAGGAAGCCTGGCGCAGCGCAAACGCGATCGTCGGCGCGCTGCGCGCGGCGGCAAAAAAACGCTCGCTGCCCGAAACGCTCTTCAACATCACCGAGGATCCCTCGCGGGAGAGCGCCCGGGAGCTGATGGGCGCGGTGGGTTACGTCGATCTTCTGATCCCGCGCGGCGGCGCGGGTCTGATCGCCGCCTGCACCCAAAACGCGAAGGTCCCCTGCATCGAAACGGGAACCGGGATCTGCCACCTCTATATCGACCGCGCGGCCGATTTTGAAAAAGCGCTCGCGATTCTCGAAAACGCGAAGAAAAGCCGCCCGTCCGTCTGCAACGCGGCGGAGGTCTGCCTTATCGACCGGCCGATCGCGAAGGCCTTCCTGCCGCTGATGCGGCTGCGGCTGCTCTCCGGAGCGCATCCCGTGGAGCTGCGGCTCGACCCCGAGGCGGCCCGTATCATCGAAGGCACGCCCGCCGGGGAACGCGATTTCGATACGGAATTTCTCGATTATATCCTCGCGGTAAAGATCGTCGACGGCGTAAAGGAAGCCGCGGCGCATATCGCGCTCCATTCCACCGGCCACAGCGAGGCGATCATCACGCAGGACCCTGCCGCGGCGGATTATTTTCTCAAAAACGTCGACAGCGCAGCCGTCTATCACAACGCCTCGACCCGCTTTACCGACGGCGGTGAATTCGGCCTCGGCTGTGAGATGGGGATTTCCACGCAAAAGCTCCACGCCCGCGGCCCGATGGGTCTCGAGGCGCTCTGCAGCTATAAATACGTGATCCGCGGAAACGGACAGATCCGCTAAAAAGGAGGACGAAAGCATGAAAACATTCGGTTTTATCGGCTGCGGCAATATGGGCTCGGCCCTCGCCGCTGCGGCGGCGAAAGCGGGCGGAGCGCTCCTGCTCGCCGATACCGATTCCAAGAAAGCCGCGGCGCTCGCCGAAGCGCTCGGCGGAACGACCGCGTCGAACGAAACGATCGCCGAAACCTGCGATCTCGTATTCCTCGCCGTAAAGCCCCAGGTTCTGCCCGGCGTGCTCTCGGCGCTCGCACCGGTTTTCGCCGCGCGCAAAAGCCCCTTCACCCTGGTGAGCATGGCGGCGGGTGTTCCGATCGCATCGATCGAACAATACGCCGGCGGAAGCTGCCCGGTCATCCGCATCATGCCGAATCTTCCGGCGGCCTGCGGCGCGGGGATGATCTTCTACGCCCGCAATGCCCTCGTCGCCGAGGATTTGCTCGATTTATTCAAAAAAGCCCTCACCCCCGCGGGAAAACTCGATCCGCTCCCCGAAGGAATGATCGACGCCGCCAGCGCGATCTCCGGCTGCGGCCCGGCGTTCGTCTGGATGTTCGCCGAAGCGATGGCCGACGCCGGCGTTTCGCTCGGACTTTCGCGCGAAACGGCGCTCTCCTGCTCGCTCCAGACGCTCCTCGGCGCGGCGCAGTACGCGATCACAAGCGGCGAGCACCCGGAAAGCCTCAAGGATAAAGTCTGCTCCCCCGCCGGCAGCACGATCGAAGGCGTCAAGGCACTCGAGCGGGGCGGTTTTCGCGCCGCCGCGATCGACGCGGTCGAAAAAGCCTACGAGCGCACCGCGGCGCTCGGAAAAACGAACTGATCCACAGCGCAAAAAAAAGAGGCGCCGGAATTACTCCGGCGCCTTTTTCTTATTCTTGGGAAAGGTTACATTCTCAGTTCGGTAAATTCACGCGCGTCCTTAATAAAACGGGTCGATTTTTTGAGCGTTTCGATCAGGCCGCAGAGGAAATCGCGGATCGCGTCGCAATCCGGGTTTTCCTGCCGCCGGAAAGCTTCGATCTTCGCCGTCGGCGGCTCGTTCATCGCCACAAGCTCGCCCGCTTCCAGCAGGTTGGCGGCAAATTCCGCAGCCTCCAGAAGCTCCGCGGCGTCTCCGGCGTGATCGCGCCGGCGCGGGCGGCGGGTCGCCTTGAGCGCTTTTTCGGCGTAGAAGATCGCGCGCTCGGTATAATCCTCCTGATTGACGTCGGCGCGCAGCGCGGTTTCTCCGCGGTTGCGGTAGAATCCGAAGAGCGCGGAGACGATCGCGGGATCGCGGACCGTTCCGTCCGGATAGACGACGCCGTG
>CACZON010000110.1 GCA_902782805.1 Oscillospiraceae bacterium | reverse complement strand
GGGGTATTTTTCGAGCGTCTCCTCGCGGGCCTTGCGCGCAAAATTGAACGCGCCGGAAATGCCGCTCGAGATCGTCATCACGAGGATTCTGCTTTCCCCCTTTTCGATCAGCTCCGCGAATTTCGCCGCGAACTGGGCGATATTGGCCGGAGAGGTGGCGTATCCGTTCGGATTCTTCTTGAGATCGGCGTAGAATTCGTCGCGCGGGGTCGTGTTCCAATCGAGATACGCTTCGATCTCGCTGCCGTCGGGCAGCTTGATGTGTCCGGGGATGATCTCGATTTCGTATTCCCTGCGGAATTCTTCTTTCAGGTCGCATGTACCGTCGGCGATAATGACAAAGTCTTTCATGGTTCGTTCCTTTCCTTTACCGTAAAGTGTTTTTGTATGAACTGATCTAATACAACGGCGGCATTTTCACCGCCGCAGAGATAACAAAGCGTGTGTCCCGCGCCTTCCACGATGTATTTTTCCTTTTCGGAGGCGCAGGCTTCGTAATTTTTGAGCCCCTGCGAAAGCGGAACCGTCTGATCGGCCGTCCCGTGGCAGAAAAGCGCGGGAACGGCGGCTTTCGGGAGAAACTCCCGGGTATCCTTGCGGAGATCGATCACGATCCATCGTTTTGCGTAAAAAGCGATCAGCGGCAGAAAAACCTTCGCCGGCAGATGGTGCTTTTTCGCGTCGAACGAAAGCTGATCCCAGGGCGAAGTAAATCCGCAGTCGAGGATCATTCCGCGGATCGTATCGTGATCGAGCGCGTCGCTCGCGTATTCGATCGCCGAGCAGCCCATCGAGATCCCGTAAAGTAGAATCTCTTTACATTCAGGCTGCTTTTTTGCCCACTCGATCCAGAGGAGCAGGTCCTTCGATTCAAAAATTCCGAGCGTCGTATGCTTCCCTTCGCTCTCGTTGTGGGCGCGCTGGATCGGAAACAGCAGATTAAAGCCGGCTTTATAGAGCGCGAGAGCCTGGGGCGAAAACTGATGATACGGCGTGCCGCCGTAACCGTGGCAGAAGATCACCGTCTTTGAAAAACCGCCGTCGTACCATTCGCCGTAAAGCCGCAGTCCGTCGAACGAATAGAGCGCAACGGGTTCCTTCGGCAGCTTTTGAAGCTCGCCGAAAGCGCGCAGGAGCGTTTCGGCGTACGGCGCGTAATAGGTTTTCGAAAGATCGCTCTGTGAAAGGTGCGGCCGGTCCTTGCGCCCGAATACGATCCGGTACATAACGACCGAGGGCGCGCCGATCAAAACGCCGGATACGAAGAGCAGCGCGATCAGAATCTGAACGATGATCATGTAGTTCCGTCCTATCCTAAAGGATTACAGGTTTGAGGCGCTTTTGACTGCCTGCTTCGATCAAAAACACGCGCAGCGAACGAACGTGCGCGCCGCAGGCGCAAAGGGTCAGCCCGGGGAATTCCGGAAGCTGTAAGAAAACGGCGTCCTGCGCCCGAGAATACTCTTTCCGCGGCGAAAACCGGCCTTTTCCGGAGCACTTATAGATCGCCTGCCGCTTTGCGTATTCTTTGAGCGCGGATTCGGGATCCTCCCCGACGTATGATTTCAAAAAGGGAGCCGCTTTTTCGGAATTTTTAAAGTGTTCCGAAGTTTCGAGATCGAGCCCGGCCGCCGCGTTTGAAACCAGCGCGGCCGCAGATCCGCCGCATAAGGCGAGCGAAAAGAAAAACCGATTGCAGGTCCATTTGCCGAAGAAGCTTTTGCGAAAGCGCAGTTCTTCTTCGGGATATCCGAAACTCTGCTTCTGCGCAAAGAGCAGCAGCCTCCAAACGGCGGCTTTCCGCTCTTTTTCTGCCGCCTCGGCGCAGGATTCGATCTCTCTTCTGCGCTTTTCGGGGAAAATCTCCGTCTGCGGGAGCTGATTTTCCAGGGGCATCAGGTACAGATCGAACACCGGGCGCGAACGGTAACGCGCGCGCATTTCCTCCTCAACGGTGCTGCGGCTTACGCCGAAGACGCACTCGTAGACGAAATGCTCGCAGTTGTTGTGGATCAGGTTGTAGCCGCCCTCGCCGATGCGCGATTTTGCGAGCGAAAGCGTCTTTTCCTTCGGGAAGGCTTTCTTTCGCTCCCGGCGGTCGAAAACCGCTTTTTCAACGATCTCCCCGCAGGAGAAAACGTCGATCGTGGTTGCGAGTACGCGGATCTCCTCCCCGTTTTCGCGGTACTGCGGAAGCGGCGGCAGCCCGAAGGCGATCACCTCCTCTTCGCTTGAGAAGATCCCGTAATGATAGACGCTCCCGAGCTTTACGCGGATCATATCGCCGCGTTCACACTCCGAGGGGATCCACTTCACGAAAGCTTTTTCTCGATATAATCGACAACGTCGCCGAGGGTTTCGAAATCGGACATTCCGACGTTGTCAAAACGGATCGAGAAAACCTCCTCGATGGCGATGACCATGTAGAGCGTGCTGATCGAGGTAAAGCCGAGGTCGAGTGCGAGGTTCGAGCGTTCGTCGCAGGTTTCGATCGTCTCGCGGTTGCGGTCGTCCGCCGAAAGAAGAATATCCTTGAGTTTTTCGATGATTTCTGCTCTCGTCATTTTTGATATCTCACAATCTTCATGCTCGGGGTCCTTGCGAAATCGCTGTCCCGAACGGTGATTTTATTGACGCGCTGATAGAGCGGCAGCGTCTGATTGACCTTCTGGAGCTCTTCGAGGATCCGGGCTTTCGGATCGCCTTCGCCCAATTTGGAAAGCTCCGTTTGGCGCGGGACGACCTCGAGCGCGAGGATCGCGGCGCCGGCTTCGTTTCTATCCTCGAAGACCTGGGAATCCTGAATGAACGGCAGCGCGTTGAAATGCGCTTCCACCTCCGCGGGAGAAACGTTTTCGCCGTTCGAGAGGATGATGACCTCCTTGATGCGGCCGGTGATATAGAGTCGGCCTTTTTCGTCAAAGCGCACGAGGTCGCCCGTCTTGAAGAATCCGTCCTCGTAAACGCCTTCCTCCGCTTCGCCGATATAGCCGTCCATCATGTTTTTGCCGCGCAGCCAGAGCTCGCCCTCGACGACCTTATATTCCTGGTTCGGATAGAGATAGCCGACCGATTCCGGCACCTCGGCGGAATCCGGATTGCCGGAGACGAGGTTCGCCGATTCCGTCAGCCCGTATCCCGGGAAGAGCTTTACGCCGAATTTCGCGTATTCCTCCACAAGGTACGGAGCGACCGCCGCCGCGCCGCAGATGATGTATTGAAGATCTTCGCCGAGCATATTCCGGCCGAATTTTTTCGAAAGCGTCAGCGCCATCTCCGCAAGCGCCGGAACGAGCACGAGGATCGAGGGCCTAAAGGCCGCGATATCGCGGAACATATCCTTCGTATTGCGGCAGATAAAGAGCGAGGAGCCCGTATACAGCGCGGTCAGAAGATTCCGGATCAGCCCGAACACGTGGGAAAGCGGCAGGATCAAGAGATACCGGAGCGAGAAAACGTGCTCGTAGCCGTAGCAGCCGTTGACAACGCCCTGCATCACGGCGCCGTTGGAAAGCAGCGCGCCTTTGCTCTTTCCGGTCGTGCCGCCGGTAAACATGATCGCGCAGGGGTCTTCCGCCTTCGGAAAGACCATCGGCGCCGGTTCTTCGCCGTTCTGATCCGCCGCGATCAGCAAAAGATCGGGACGCTTCGCCGCCGCGAGCTTCGTTTGGTCGGAAAGCTCCGGCGCGTAAACGAGCGTATCGATCCCGTATTTCATGCAGCAGCCGAACACGCTCGTTTCGTCGAGCTGCGCGGGCAGAATCACGGCGCAGGCGCCCAAGGTCGCAGCCGCGAGGAACGCCTTTACGAAATCGTAGGAATTCGGCGCGAAAATCCCGATCCTCCGCGGAGCCGCGGTTTCTTTTTTGAGAAGCGAGCGCAACAGCGCGGCGTCCCGGTCGAGCTGTTCGTAGGTATAGGAAACGCCGTTGTCTTCGATTGCGGTCTGCTGCGGGAATTCTTTGATGCAGCGCGCCCAAAGCTCGGAGACGCTCTCCATTTCAACGATTTTATCAAAGGTTTCGGCGTCCGTATAGCGGCGGAAGATTTCTCTGGAAGGTGAAAACATCGATGATACCTCCTAATTTATGATAGCTTTCAGCGCCTCTTCCCGTTCGCGGAGAAGCTGCGCGATCGATTCGATCTGAGAGAAGGTCGGGCGTTCGCCGTAGAGCGCGATCAAATCGATCGGCTCGCCGATGACGAACACGACGCGGTTCCAGAAATGCCGCTTGACCTTGATATAAACGGGAACGATCGGCGCTTTTCCCTGCATCGCCATGAGGACGACGCCGGATTTGAAGGCGGCGATCTCCTCGCCGGAATTGATCTGCCCCTCCGGGAACATCGAGACCAGATAACCGGCCTTTAAAGAATCCGTGATTTCGCGGAAGGAATCGATCCCGAAGCTGTTTTTGTCGATCGGGATGCAGAGGAAGCCCTTAAAGAACGGCCGCGCCCGGGATTCGAAGAATTCCTTGCGGCAGATAAAGCGGTGGCGCCGGTACCAGATCGCGAACATCAGATAGATCGGATCAAAAAAGCCGTCGTGATTCGAGATCGCGATCGCGCCGCCGCGGATCTTCTTTTTTGCGTTCTCGTTCTGGAAGCGCCATTTCGGCCGGAACCAGAGAAGACCCGGGATCGCCGAGGTGATTTTTACGAAATCGTAAAAGAGGTACCTCATCGAAAAGAGCTTTTTATTTTTCGCTTTGTTCATGATAGAGTTTCTCCAGCGAAATGATTTTTTCGCGCATCGCGTTCGTCACGCGCGCAAGGTTTTCTTTTTCGGAAAGCGCGGGATCCTCGATCGCGCGAACGTCGATCGGCGTTCCGATCAGAACCTCGGCGCGCTTTTTCTTAAAATACGAGCCGTTCGTATAAACCGGGATGACCGGTACGCCCGACGCCAGCGCGAGGTACGCGGCGCTCGTCTTGAAGGGCAGCGGCCGTTCCTCCTCCGGAAGCGGGATCCTGCTTTCCGGGAACACACCGACGACCCACCCTTTTTTGAGCAAATCGAGCGATTTCGAGATAAAGCCGAAATCGTGGGTATTGCGGTCTACGAAAATCCCACCGAGCATGCGGAGAAACGGGCCGAGGACTTTCTTCTGAAAAAGCAGCTCGGCCATCTGGACCCGCAGCGTCCGCAGGAAAAACACGAAGAGATACACCGCGTAATCGAAGACGGAGGTGTGGTTGGAAATCAGGATCGCCGGGCCTTTGATGCGCCGGCTCTGCACGGCCTTGTTTTCGTAATAAACCTTCGTGCGGAAGCAGAAAAACGCGGCCGGGAACCCGGTGATTTTCACAAACGCGTTGAAAAGTCTAATCAGCATCGTTCTTTTCAGCCTTTATATATTCGTAGAATTCATCGATCGTCTGGAGGCTCTTTCCGCTCTTTACGGGAAAATCGAGCGAGAACTCCTCCTGCATCGCGGTGATCATCGCGAAATAATCGAGGCTCGTGCCGCCGCCGTCGAGGAAGAAATCGAACGATCCGCCGATATCCCCGCGGTCCTTTGAGAGCGCAAGCGAAAAGAACGCGCGGATTTTTTCATAAAGCTCGTCGCTGTGCGCATCGATGCGGTCCGAGGAGCGGGTAAGAAGCGCAAGCTTTCCCTGCGCGTACTGCGCCGAAAGGCGCCTGCGGTTGAGCTTGATCTCATCCGGCAGCAAAAGCGGCTCGGAGGTATAAACGATTTTCGCGACCGAAGCGGAAAGCGAGAGCGCCGCGAGCTTTTCGCGGATCGCCTGATCGAGCGCGGCAATCCGTTCGGCGGAAAGATAGCGGTCCACCGAAACGAGCAGCACCGGCGCGGCCGATACGCTCCCCTTCGCGTTTATAAGGCAGCAGCCGTTCATGCCGGGCAGCAGAAGCTGCGGCTCGATCCGGTTCGGGTTGAGGTTTTCTCCGTCGGAGAGGATGATCAGGTCGTCGAGCCTGCCGAGGATGCGGTAGCGGCCGCCGATCTCTTCGGCGAGGTCGCGCGTCGGATAAAATCCGTCGGTTTTCGTTTCTTTTCCGTGCTCGAGGATCGTTTTCGCGATCGCCTTGCCGGAAACGAGCAGCTCTCCCTGTTCGTTGATTTTATATTCGATCCCGTCCATCGGCTTTCCGACGAAACAGGCGTTGCGGATGCTCGCTTTTTTCGACTGCTCCACCGAAGTGATGCCGATCTCCGTAGCGCCGTAGCCGTCGGTCAGAAAATAACCGATGCCGTTGAAAAACTCGAGAACTTCGCCGCGGATCGCGCTGCCGCCGGTGATCATGAACTGAACGCTTTCGCCGAAGAGGTTTTCGCGTACTTCGCGAAACGCAAGCTTCCGGAAGGCTTTGCCGATCAGGGGCAGATCGCCGATCTTCCTGGAAAGCGAAAGGCCGCGGCGGAATTTCGCCGCCGTCTTACTGCCGCGCTTTTCGATCGTTCTGATCGCCGCGTCGTACACCTTTTCCCAGAAGAGCGGAACGGCGAAGATATGCGTCACCTTGTGGCGCCGGATCGTGTTGAGGATCGTCTGGGGCGCAAGATCGCGCAGCTCCACGAACGTTCGCGAGAAAAATCCGAACCAGAGATACACCGCAACGAGCCCGAAGATATGGTAAAACGGAAGGAAACAGAGCTGCTTGAGCCTTCCTTCATAGTGATTGCGGATCATTTTGCAGTTGGATACGATCTTCGCGCTGTTGAGCAGCAGATGATAGAATTCCTCCGCCCCGTAGCCGCAGATCTTAACGCTTTCGGAGGTACCGGAAGACATGACGAAGATCTCTTCGCCGAAATCCCCTTCGGCTCCGGCTTCCCCGCCGAGCAGCAGCTTTTCGGGATCGAGCGTTGGCACCTCAAAGCACTCCTCTTTAGAGAGAACCGCCGCGGCGCCGAGCTCGCGAAGCGCGGTTGAAAGCGTATCGCGGTCGAGCCGCAGGTTCATCAGCAGCGGCCGGTAGCCCGCCGCGAGGATCGCCCAGAAGGTCTCGATCCAGAGGAGGCTGTTTTCCATATAAAGGCCCAGCACGGCGCCTTTCGGAAGATCGCAGAGTTCTTTTGCGATCGCGCCGGAAAGCCGCAGGATCGCCTCGTACGCCTCGCCGTAGGTCGTTTCGACGATGCGGTAGCCCTCGCTCTTTTCGTAGAGGATATTCTCTTTTTCGCGGAACATCAGCGAAAAGAGCGTTCGGAACGAGATCCCTTCCCCGCCGAGCGCGGCGATTTTCGAAGAGACGAATTCCTGAATGTTTTTTGCACTTCCGATACCGGTGACCTTCATGTTCATTCCTTCAAAACCGGGCGTTTTTATCGTATGCCCATAGATATGCATTATACTTAATCATCATATCACGGCGGTTTCTCAATTTCAAGGAATTTCGAGATTTTTCGCTTTTTTTCGGGGCCGTCTTCTTTGCTGCCGTTCGAATCGTCCCGCTGCGTTTCGCGGCGGTTCTCGCAAAGAAAGAGCGGCATGCGCAAAACATACCGCTCCCCTCTTCTTTTTGTTTCGTTATTCGTTTTCCGAAATTTCTTTGCGGTCCGCGTAGCTCAGAACGGCGTACATCGTCTTTTTGATCAAAAGCGAGCTCTTGATCTGCATCAGGCGGTCCTTGTTGCTCTTTTCGAGCAGCTCGTCGAGCGTTATGCCGTAGGCCGCAGCCGTGGGTTTCATTGCCATACGGAATTCTTCGTCGGTCACAACGACTTTTTCTTCCAGCGCGATCTTCCCCACCGCGAGGCTCATCTTGACGCGGTGCAGCGCGTCCGGGCGGACCTGCGCGCGGAACTGCTCGGGCGTCTGGTTCGTGCTTTCAAGGTATTTTTCCAGCGTGCCGCCCTGTGCCTCGAGGTAGCCGGCGAATTCCGTGATCACCTGGTCGGTCTCGTTTTCGATCATCACTTCGGGGATCTCGGCGTCGAGCTTTTCGATCACCTGCTCGAGCAGGTCGTGGAGCGCGTCCTCCTCG
>CACZON010000109.1 GCA_902782805.1 Oscillospiraceae bacterium | reverse complement strand
TGGTCCTTGTCGCGCATGACGCCGCTTAAGATGATCGGCTTTTCAAGGCCGATCCTGCGGACGGTATCAACGGCGGCGGAAACGCCCTGGGGATTATGGCCGCCGTCGTAGATCACGACGGGCTTTTTGCAAAGCACTTCGAAACGCGCCGGCCAGTAGGTCTTCGCAAGTCCCTTCTTGACCGCTTCGCGCGGCAGAGAGAGGATCTCCGCGGCGCGGATTACGACCGAAGCGTTCTTCGGCTGATAGGTTCCGGCGAGGCGGATCTGATATTTGACGCGGTTCAGGGTAAAGACCGTTCCCTCGAGGGTTTCGCTCTGGATGCGGATGCGCTCTGTCGGCGCCTGATAGAATTCGGAATTGCGCTCTTTCGCGGTTTCGCGGATGACGTCGAGCGCCTCCTGCGGCAGCTCGCCGACGAGCGTCGGGCAGCCTTCTTTGATGATGCCGGCCTTTTCGAACGCGATTTTGCCGAGCGTATCGCCGAGGATCGCCGTATGGTCGAAATCGATCGAGGTGATGATCGAGAGCATCGGGTTTTCGATGATATTCGTCGCGTCGAGCCGCCCGCCCATACCGACCTCGAGGACGACAACGTCGCATTTCTGCTCGGCGAACCAAAGGAACGCCGTTGCCGTGATCAGCTCGAAAACGGTTGCGCGCTCGTCCATCTGATCCGCCGCTTCGCGGACCTTTTCCACGGTTTTCGCGAGTTCGTCGTCGGGGATATCTTCGCCGTTGAGCTGGATGCGCTCGTTAAAGCGGTAGACGTAGGGCGAGGTATAGAGCCCGGTTTTATAGCCGGCTGCCTGGAAGACGTTCGCCATCATGCATGAGACGGAGCCTTTTCCGTTCGTTCCGGCTACGTGGACGTACCGAAGCTGATTCTGCGGGTTTCCGAGGCGGGCGCACAGCTCGCTGATCCGCGATTTTCCCGGGCGCGAGCCGAGCCATTCCACGGAAAGGATATAATCGATTGCTTCCTGATAGGTCATCATCCTTTGATCTCTCCAATCACATTCTGAATTCCCCGGTTGCTCAGCAGCGCCCAGAGGAGGAAAAATTCGATCGCGGCGATCCCGATATAGAGCGGGATCCGCGGCAGCAGCGCGAGGATCGGCGTACCGTACCAGATCATAAACGCGACGGATTTCATCAGGATATTGCCGAAGAAATGCGCCGCGGCAACCGAGCAGAGCAGCGGGAGCTTTCCGTCGCGGCGGAAGATCCAGAAGCGCACCGCTCCGGCCGCAAACCCGACGACCGCCGCGCCGACCGTGATCAGCGGATTGATGCTGTAGCCGAAAATCGGGGTGCTGATCAGATCTGCAGCCGCGCCGCACAGCGCGCCGAGGAACGGCCCGAAGAGATAGCCGCAGAGGATGATCGGCAGATTTTCAAACGTAACGCGCAAAGAGGGCGTGAGGGTAAAGCTCTTGCAGATATACGCGATCACGATCGCGAGCCCGGCAAGAAACGCCACCGCGCAGAGGACGCGTACGTTCCGAAGCGATTTCGAATTCTTTTTTGACACAAAAAAGGCCTCCTTTTTTATGCAGAAATTCTCCATTGCTGCATGTTCCGGAAGGCTTTTTTGATCCTTTTTATGCAGCAGCGTGATGCGGAAGAGGTACCGCAAGCCGTTTCGGCTTTTCGTCCGCGTTGCAACTCACTGTCCGCGCGGCACTTAACGCACCTGATCCTACTCTGCTTTTTTTCTGAACTGAACGGTTTATTCTTTTTCGGCGACTTCGCCCTGCTTTTTGTAGATGCTGTCCTGCGGAACGTAGCCGCGCACCATGGAAAGCGGATAGATGTTCGATCTTCTGCCGATGATCACGCCCGGATTGAGAACGCTGTTGCAGCCGATTTCAACACTGTCGCCGATCATGGCGCCAATCTTGCGAAGCCCGGTCTGGATCGATTCGCCCTCTACGTGGAGCACTACGTTTTTACGGTCCTGCTTGATGTTCGAGAGAATCGAACCGGCGCCCATATGGGCAAAATGACCGAGGATCGAATCGCCGACGTAGTTGAAATGCGGCACCTGAACGTCGTCGAAAATAATGACGTTCTTGAGCTCCGAGGAATTGCCGATCACGCAGTTTTTGCCGACCAGCGCATTGCCGCGGATAAAGGCGCTCGGGCGAACTTCGGTTTTCGGGCCGATGATCGCCGGGCCGAGGATGACCGCCGTCGGGAAAATCTTTGCGCTCTTGGCGATCCAGAGATCGTTTTCGGGATGGAGATATTCCTCGCCGGAGAGCGTTGCGCCGAGCGATAGGATAAATTCGCCGATTTTCGGCAGCGCCTCCCAGGGATATTCACACTGCGAAAGCAGCGGCTTTGCCGCCGTGTATTCGAGATCAAAGAGGTTTTCGACCTTCACTTTTTCGAGATTGCTCATGGAAATGCCCCGTTTCATCAAATTCACTCCTATATTATAGAGATTCTCTTCGCGCGCGTCAATAAAAATTCTTTTCGGATTTAATTTTTTCGTCACTTTCCCGTCATTTTTATGTCTTATGATAGAGTTGTATTCCATCGGAAAGGAGGCGGCCTGCCTGAACTCCTCTTTCATTCTTTCCTTTTTTATGCGCGGACGCTTTACCGCTTTGATGCTGCTGGTACACCTTCTGGCGGTCGCTTTGCTGATCCACGTGATCGTTCGCTGCTTCGTTTCGCTGCGCCGCGGCCGGCGAATTCAGGAAGCGGTCATTTATCTTTCGAAGGAACCCGGCGATGAAAAGATCCCGGTCCTCTATTGGGAAAACTCCATCGGGCGTGAAAAGACCTGTGACATTCTGCTTTCCGAACCGGGCGTTTCGCGCGATCACGCCGTTTTGAAGCGGCGCGAGGGCGGCTGGATCATCGCCGATACGAATTCGCGCGCAGGTACCTTCGTCAACGAACAAAAAATCGAAACCCAAACACCGATCCGCCCCGGTGACCGGATCCGGATCGGCGAGGCGCAGCTCGTTCTGACCGCGCGGGACGAGCCCTCTCAGACGGCGCCGCAGAGAAAGGTTTACCGCGGCGGCAGAACGATTTTTACGCTGCTCGAGACGACGGCGGTCTTTTTCCTGCTGACGCTCGAGGCCTGCTTTCAGAATCAGTCTTTCCGCCTCTCCCCGTTTCTCCCCTTCCTGCTGCTTTCAACGCTCGTCTGGGGCGTCTACCTTTATTCGATCGTTCTGCTCAAACGCATCAACTTCGAGATCGAAACCGTCGGTCTGCTGCTGACCGGGATCGGCGTGCTGCTGCTGTTCGGCGTCGATCCGCAGACCGCCTACGTCCAGCTTGCGGCCGCGGCGCTCGGGATCCTGCTTTTCTGCGCGATCCTCTGGATTTTGGAGAAGCCGGATTTTGTCTCAAAGCTACGGATCGGCTTTGAGGTGCTCGGCGTTGCGCTCTTCGCGGCGACGTTCGTCTTCGGAACGGTCGTCAACGGCGCGAAAAACTGGATCTTCCTCGGATCGCTTTCGATCCAGCCCTCTGAACTCGTGAAGATCATCTTTATTTTTGCCGGCGCTTCAACGCTCGACCGTCTTCAGACGCACGGGAATCTGATCGAGTTTATCGCCTTTGCGGCGGTCTGCACCGGATTTCTCTTCCTGATGCACGATTTCGGCAGCGCGGTGATCTTTTTCTTCACCTTCCTGCTGATCGCCTTTATGCGCTCGGGAAGCGTCCGTACCGTTGTCCTCGCCGTTGCCGCCGCGGCGCTCGGTGTTTTTCTGATCCTTCAGTTCAAGCCCTACGTCGCGCAGCGCTTCGCCGGCTGGGGCCACGTCTGGGAATATCCCTACGACAGTCTCGGCTACCAGCAGACACGCACGCTCACCTATATCGCGAGCGGCGGGCTCTTCGGCTCCGGGCTGGGAAACGGCTACCTCAAAAATATCTTTGCGGGCGACAGCGACCTGGTTTTCGGCGTTCTCTGCGAAGAGCTCGGCCTCGTTTTTGCGCTCGCGGTCTGCAGCGTTTTCGATCTGCTCGCGCTCTACACGCTTTCGGACGTGACGCGCAGCCGCAGCACGATCTATTCGATCTCCTCCTGCGCGGCCGCCGGGCTGCTGCTCTTCCAGGCGATGGTCAATATCTTCGGCGTTACGGATCTTCTGCCGCTGACCGGGGTCACGCTCCCCTTTATCAGCGCCGGCGGCTCGAGCATGGTCTGCGTCTGGGGGCTGATCGCGTTTATCAAGGCGTCCGATGAACGCACCTACGGCGCCAGAAGGAGGCGGGATCTATGAGAACGGTCGGGAAACGATCCTTTTTCCTTTATGTTTTGATTTTCGCGTTCTGCGCCGGGATGATCTTTCTTTCCTGTCGCGTTTTCCTCAACGCGGGCGAATGGGCCTCGATGCCCTTTAACGCCCACCTCTACGACGAAAACGACCGTTTGCGCCGCGGCTCGGTTTACGATCGGAACGGCACGCTCCTCTATTCCGACGCCGACGGCTACGCTGCCGCTTCGAAAGAAGCGCTGCTGCACCTTCTGGGCGATCGCGAGGGCAATCTTTCCACCGGCGTTTTTTCACTTTACGCCGCAGAGCTTTCCGGCTACAATCCCTTAACGGGCAACGCGCGCGAAGGGAATCTTTTCCATACGAAAACCGAGCTCACCGTCTCGGCCGAGGCGAGCGCGCGCGCATACGAGCTGCTCGGCGGACGCAGCGGCGCCGTCTTCGTTTATAATTACGAGACCGGAGAGGTCCTCTGCTCGGTGAGTACGCCCTCCTTCGATCCGGATCACGTCCCGGAAACGATCGAAACGGACGAAGCGTACCGCGGTGCGTATCTCGACAAAACGATCTCCGAATCCTTTACGCCGGGGTCGATCTTCAAAATCGTCACCGCGGCCTGCGCGATCGAAAACCTCCCCGATTGGGAATCCTGGCGCTGCAAATGCAGCGGAACGCTTCCGATCGGCGACGACTGCGTAACCTGCCTCGGCGCCCACGGCGAGATCGGCATCCGCGACGGGCTCAAATACTCCTGCAACGTTGTTTTCGCCGAACTTGCGCGGGAGCTCGGGAAGGAAAAGCTCCGGAAAACCGCCGAAGCGCTCGGCTTCGGCCGCTCCTTCGTTTTTGAAACCGCCCATACCGCAAGGAGCGTTTTTGACGTTTCAAACGCGAAAGAGATCGATCTCGGCTGGGCCGGCGTGGGCCAGTATTCCGACCGCACAACGCCGTATCATATGGCGCTGCTGATGGGCGTGATCGCCGGCGGCGGAAAAAGCGCGCAGCCCTATTTCGTCCGAAAAATCGCGCTCTCCCCGGGCGTTGCGCTTTATACCGGCGCCGAAGAAGACGCGCCGCTGAATCTTTCGCCCCAGACTGCCGGAGCGCTTCGTGGAATGCTGCGGGAGAACGTTTCCGATTATTACGGCGACGCCCTCTTCCCGGATCTGCAGGCCGGCGCGAAAACCGGAACGGCGGAGGTCGGCGAAGGAAAAGAGGATACCGCCTGGATCATCGGCTTCCTCCAAAACCCGAAGACGCCTTACGCGTTTGCGGTGGTGATCGAAGAGGGCGGCTCCGGATATCGCGCGGCGGGTTCGGTCGCCTCCGAAGTGCTCGCGGTCCTTTGCGCCGAATAAATCCGGCTCCGATCAAAAAAACGGCTCCTTCTTTTTCGGAAGGAGCCGCATTTTATTGCCGATTTTTGATTTTGGTTTAACGGAACCACTCGATCTCTTCGGGGTGTTTCTGCGAGATCACGGAGAGGGCCGCTTCGTCGGCACAGACGACGACGTCGCGGTGGAGCTGCAGGACGGACGCCGGAACCTCGGGGGTTACCGGACCGAAAAGCGCTTTTTCGAGGATCTCCGCTTTGCCCGCGCCGTTGGCGACGAGGAGGATCTTTCTTGCGTTCATAATGCCCTTGATGCCCATCGTATAGGCGGATTTCGGGACTTCGTCGCGCGAAGCGAAGAAGCGGGCGTTGGCGTTGATCGTGCTTTCCGTCAGCATAACGTGATTGACGCCGGGAACGAAGGCCGCCGCCGGCTCGTTAAAGCCGATATGGCCGTTGTTGCCGAGGCCGAGCAGCTGGACGTCGGCATAGCCGAGATCTTCGATCACTTTGTCGTAGCGGGCGCATTCCGCCGCCGCGTCGGGGTTGAGTCCGTTCGGAATATTCGTGTTTTCGGGCAGGACGTCGATCTGGTCGAACAGGTTCTCCCGCATAAAATACGCGTAGCTCTGATCGTGATCCGGGCCGATCCCGCAGTATTCGTCGAGGTTGATGGTTTTGCACTGCGCAAAGCTCACGTATTTTTCTTTGTACCAGCGCGCGAGGAAGCCGTACAGCCCGATCGGAGTGGATCCGGTTGCGAGGCCGAGCACCGAGCGCGGTTTTTCGATCACCTGCGCCGCGATCACGGAAGCGGCTTTTTCACTCATCTGTTCATATGTTTTTCCACCGTAAATCTTCATAGAAGTTCCTCCTTGTATGATTCATAAATCCCCGCGCGGAAAATGCGCAAAGATTCCTGTGAGCGGACGGTTTATTCTTCGCCGGTTTGTAGCAGCTTATAGATTTCGCCCTTTTTGATTCCGCTGCGCTTTGCGGCTTCCTTCGCCGCTTCGGAGGCGGTCAGGCCGCCTTTTCGCAGTTCTTCGGCGAGCTGCGCCGCGGTTTCGGGCGTATAAGCCGCCGGTTTTTCCTCCGGCGCGCCTTCGATCACAAGGACGATCTCGCCTTTGATCGCCTCGTCGGCATAGCGCTGCGCCGCCTGCGAGAGCGTTGTGCGGATCGTTTCCTCGTAGACCTTCGTGATTTCGCGGACGATCGCGATTCTGCGGTCGCCGAGCGTCTCGTAAAGATCCCGCAGCGTTGCGGAAAGCTTGTGCGGCGCTTCGTAGAAAAGCATGGTCCGCTTTTCGTCCTTCAGTTCTTCGAGATGCTCCCGGCGGCTTTTGCGCGACACGCTGAGAAATCCCTCGAAGGTGAAGCGCCCCGTGGGCAGGCCGGAGAGCGCCAGCGCGGTTGCGAAGGCGACCGGCCCGGGCACCGCCAGCGTCCGGATGCCCCGCTTTGCGCACTGCGCAACGAGCAGCTCGCCGGGATCCGAGATCGCCGGCATTCCGGCGTCGGTCACGAGCGCGCAGCTTTCGCCGCCTTCGATGCGTGCGCAGATCTGTTCGCTCCGTGCGCGTTCGTTATGTTCGAAGCAGGAGACAAGCTCCTTTTTAATCCCGAAATGGTTGAGCAGCTTTAAAGTCACGCGCGTGTCCTCGGCGGCGATAAAATCGACCGACCGGAACGTTTCCAGCGCGCGCGGCGATAGATCGGAAAGGTTTCCGATCGGCGTGCCGACGATATACAAAACACCCGGTTGCGTCGCGGATCCCTCCCTTTTTATCGCTGCGGGGTTCTTTTATAGTCCCCGTAAATACGCATCATTTCTTCGGTGTATACGCCGTTTTCCTCCACAAGCAGCACCGGCTCGACCTTGAGGAACGGCTTCGCGCCGAGCCTCCCCTCCAGCAGGAAAAGGAACGGCGCTTTCCCGACGCGCTGCTGAACAAATCGCAGCCGCTTCGGTTCGATTCGGTTTGCGCGGAACGCTTCGAAAACTTCCGGGAGACGCTCCGGCCGCTGACAGACGCAGAACCGGCCGCCGAACCGCAGCATCGAGGCCGCCGCCTTGGCCGCTTCGTACAGGTTCAGCGTCACCTCGTGCCGCGCAAGATCTTCCTGCGGCGCCGAAGAACGGATCCCACGGCCGAGCGGTTTGTACGGCGGATTGCAGGCGATCCGATGAAGCTCCCGAAGCCGTTCGTCGGAAACGTTCCGCAGATCCCCCTCGATCACCTCGAGTTTTTCTTCGAATCCGCCGAGACGGATCGAATCGGCGAAGAGCTCGCAGGCGTCCTTTTGAAGCTCGATCCCGTAAGCCTTTTTCATCGGCGAACGGATCGCCCAGAGGATCGGGATCAGTCCGCAGCCGGTTCCGAAATCGGCGCAGCGCTCGTTTTTCTTCGGCATCGAAAAATCCGCCAGAAGGATCGTATCCGTTGAAAACTTATGCCGTTCGGAAACGTAGATTTTCTTTTCTTTTGAAACCGGCTCGAGTTTTCGCATGGTTTGATCCTCTTTGTTCAAAAGTCTCGCCGCGTGCGCGTCGGGCTCTTTTGCGCGCCGGACTTCGGCGCGGCGTTTTTCGTGTTCTTATGAAAAAAGCGGAGGTTCAAAACTGAAACTCCGCTTTTTCGGTTGATTTTTTACGCCTGCTCCGGGGCTCCTACCGGGCAAGTATCCGCGCAAGCTCCGCAATCGATGCAGACCTCGGGATCGATCTCGTATTTTCCGTCGCCCTCAGAAATCGCGCTGACCGGGCAGCCGTCCGCGCAAGCGCCGCAAGCGATGCAAGCGTCCGAAATTTTATATGCCATATAACAACACCTCCGTTTGGAATTTAACCCTATTTTACCACAGAATCTTCAAATTGCAAGAGAATCTCTCAATTTTTTTCGAGTCCGCCGAACTGGGCGAGCTCCGATTTGTCGATTTTGATCTTTCCGTCGCGGATCACGCGCACCTCGGAAACCTTGTAGGTCTGCGGCGCCGCGTCCGGATCCTTTTCGAGGCTTACGGTCAGAACGCCGGTCAGGAGGTTCTGATCCGTAACGACTCCGCGGCCGTTCGGCGTCATGACGATCGCGCCGGTCTTCGGGGTCCGCCTGAGCAGGTCGGAATAGGCCTCCTGCTCGTATTTCAGGCAGCACATCAGTCTTCCGCAGGCACCGGAAATCTTCGACGGATTGAGCGAAAGCCCCTGCTCCTTTGCCATCTTGATCGAGACGGGCTGGAAATCGTCGAGGAACGTGGTGCAGCAGAACGGTCTGCCGCAGATCCCGATCCCACCGAGGATCTTCGCTTCGTCGCGCACGCCGATCTGTCTCAACTCGATCCGCGTACGGAAAACGGCGGCGAGATCCTTTACGAGCGCGCGGAAATCGATCCGTCCGTCCGCCGTGAAATAGAAAAGGACCTTGGAGCAGTCAAACGTATATTCGGCGCTGATCAGCTTCATCGCAAGATCGTGCTCGGCGATCTTCTGTTCGCAGATTTCGAACGCCTTTTTCTCTTTTTCGAGGTTTTCTTCGAGTTTCTTCTCGTCTGCTTTCGTCGCCGCGCGCAGCGCTTTTTTCAGCGGCTGAACGATCGAAGCGGCGTCGACTTCGGTGTTTTCCATCGAAACGGTTCCGCATTCGATCCCGTGGGCCGTTTCGACGATTGCAAGCTGTCCGAGCGTGAACTGCGTTCCGTTCGGATCAAAATAATACAGTTTTCCGTTTTCCTTAAAACGGATTCCGATCACTTCTGCCATAGGCGGTTTACTCCTTTCCGGATCCCGGATCCGGCTGATGCATCGCGCTCAAAGCCCGAAACGGGCCGCGTAGAGCGCGGAAAAATACGAGGTGACAAGCAGGGCGTGGTTTGCGTTGGCGTTCATTTTCTCCTTCGTCTCCCGGCTCAGGGAAACCAGCTTCAGGATTCGCGTAAGCGGCAGCGAAGTACAGAGAATCGCCGCGGCGCCTTCGCCCGGTTCGCCGCAGGCCGCGGCTTTTGCCGCGCCGAAAAAGATCTGCGAGAGCGCGGCGAGCGTTTTTGAGAACCGCTCGCGGTCCGCGATCAGCGGCGCCGAAAGCGCCAGAAAATCCATCTCGTTCGCGCCGGTCAGCGCGGCGGCGATCGCCTCGCAGTCGGCCGACAGCGTTTCGTCCGTTTCTTCAACGAAACCCTCGCCGAGGTCGTAAAGCTGAACGCGCGAAAGCACCGTCGGCAAAAGCGCCTTTGCGTTTTCGCAGACGAGAAGGAACAAAATCTCCTGCGGCGGCTCCTCCAAAAGCTTCAGCAGCGCGTTCTGCGCGCTCTCCGTCATATCCTCCGCATGAAGGAACAGATAGACTTTTCTCGCCGCTTCGTTGGGGCGGACGTAGGCGTCCTCGCGGATAAAGCGGATCTCGTCGACGTGAAAAGACCGCGCGGATCCGCTCCCCTGCGCAATATGAACGTCCGGATGGATTCGGGCAAACGCCTTTTTGCAGGCGGTACACAGGGCGCACGGCTTATCCGGAAGCGAAGAAGTACAGACGCAGGCGGCGGAAATCCGGACCGCGGCGTCTTCGGCGCCGGCGCCCTCGAGGATCATCGCATGCGGAAGCGTTCCGGCGGCGAGCCGCCCGGAAACTTCGGAAAGCAGCGTTTCAATTTCGATTTTCATCGTCTGTCAGACTTTTTCAAACCGTTCGACATCCAGCACAAAGATCGTAGCGCCGCCGACGGTAACCTCTACCGGGAAGGAAGAATAGACGCCGACGTCCATGCTTCCGCTCATCGTAGGTACGACCTGCGTACGGCTGCTGCTCTTTTTCGAGATGATTTCGATCGCTTTGTTGACCCGTTCGTCTTCCACGCCGGAAATCAAGGTCGTGTTTCCGGATCTCAGGAAACCGCCGGTGGTAGCCAGCTTGGTAACGGAAAAGCCCGCCTTTGTGAGCGCATGGGACACGGCGGTGCTGTCTTCATTGCTGACGATGGCCATGATTAATTTCATACGGAAACCTCCCTTTTGTTCTTTGTAGTTCCATTTTATCATTTTCTGATGAAAAAATCTATAGAATTTTGCGATTTTCCGGGAGTGGCGCCGCCTGTTTTTTCAAAAACAGCCCCGATTTTGCCGAAAATCCGCGCCCGCAGGCGCAAACCGGAAAAACCGGGCATACTATGAGACAGACTCGTTTTTTCGGGAGGCGTTTTATGAAGCTGAAAACGATCGATCCGACGCATCTGCTGGTCGTCCTTTCCGCCGAGGAGTGCCGGGCGCTCGGATTTGCGCCGGAAATCGCCCGGCAATCGTTCCGGACCCGGCTGATCGCCGCGCGGATCTTTGAAGCGGCCGCCCGGCGATGCGCGCTCTCGAGGCGCGCGCGGAAGCTTTCGATCGCGGTTTCTTCCTTTGAGGGGCGGTATTTTCTCCTGTATTCGCTTTTGAGCGCACGACGATTCCGGGTGCGCGGAGAAACAACGCTCTGCTTCCGCATTCCCTGCGAGGACGCGCTGATCGACGCGCTGCGGCTGCTGCGCCGGAATTATCCGGACAGCGTCGTTTCGCTGCGGCGCCTTCGGGGCGCGTACTTCCTCTTTGTAAAGACGCCGTTTTCACGGCAGCGAAAAACCGCCGCGCTCCTGAAGGAATATGCGGACAGACAGGAAAAAAGCCCTGCCGCGCTGGGGAGGATCCGCGAGCACGGAGAGCTTCTTGTTTTTGAAACGAATCTTTCGCGTTTACTCTGATTTGAGCTCCAGAACCGCCGCCCGGATATCCTCGGCGCGGAAGACTTTTGAGCCGGAGACGCAGATATCCGCGCCGGCCGCGGCGCAATCGCGAACGGTCCGAACGTTGATTCCGCCGTCGACCTCAACGGGCAGATCCGGCTTCATTTTTTTGAGCCAGCGGATGCGATCGAGCATTTCCGGCATGAATTTCTGGCCGCCGAAGCCCGGCTCCACCGCCATCACGAGCACCATATCGACCTTTGAAAGATACGGCAGCAGGCGTTCGGCCGGCGTCGACGGGCGCAGGGAAAGCGCCGGGCGCGCGCCGCCTTTTCGGATCGCTTCGATCGTTTCGTCGATATCGTCCGCACATTCTATATGGAAAGTAATCCCCCAGGCACCCGCATCGCAGAAGCGCTGCGCGTACCGAAGCGGATGCTTGATCATCAGATGGACGTCCAGCGGAAGGGAGGTTCCGCGCCGGATGCTTTCGACGACCGGAAATCCGATCGAAAGGTTCGGAACGAAGATCCCGTCCATGATATCGAGATGGATCAGATCCGCGCCGGCGGCTTCGACCTTTTGAAGCTGCTCCCCGAGGCAGAGAAAATCGGCTGCTAAAACAGAAGGCGCTATTTTCAAGTTACTCACGCTCCAGTCTTTTTCTGCTTCTATTCTAAATGATACGGCGGCATTTTTCAAGAGGCGCGCCGACGCTTTCAAAAAAGAAACTCCGGACTCAGTCCGGAGTTTTTTTCACAAACGATTTTTCGCGGTATTCATAGAGCGTTTCGCAGAGCGCCGACGCATCGTTCGGATCGTGGGTGATCAGGATCATCGTTTTGCCCGCCGACGCTTCGCGGATCCATTCGGTCATCTGCGCGCGCAGCGCTTCGTCGAGCCCGCGAAACGGTTCGTCGAGCAGCAGAAGATCGCCGTCGAACGCGAGCGCGCGCGCAAGCGAAACGCGCTGCTGCATGCCGCCGGAAAGTTCGGTGGGCAGTTTCTCGCGCGCATCCGAGAGCCCGGCGCGCGAAAGCGCGGTTTGCGCCCGCTCCTGCGGCGCGTCTGCGCCGAGAACGAGCGCGACGTTTTCTTCGGCGTTCATCCAGGGCAGCAGCCGCGGCTCCTGAAAGACGACGGCGATTTTATCGCTTTCGCGGCGAACTTCACCGCCGTTCGGCGCCCGGAGCCCGGCCGCGAGATACAGAAGCGTCGTCTTGCCGCAGCCGGAAGGGCCCATAAACGCGGCGTGCTCGCCTTTTTCGAGGCGGAAGCTGAGATGCTCCAGCACCCGGTTTTCCCCGAAGGCCGCGGAAACGTTCGAAAATTCAAGCATTGGCCGTCACCTCGTTTGCGTTGCAGCGCCGCCCGAGCGTTCCGATCAGCTTCATCGCCGCTTTTTCGAGCAGGAAGCTCAGCAGAATCACCGCGACCGTCCAGACGAACAGATCTGTCGTCTCAAGGTAGAGCTTCGATTCGTAAATCATTTTTCCGATGGAGTTTCCCGGGACGGTCAGCACCTCCGCGGCAATGCCCGCCTTCCAGGCGAGGCCCATCGAAGCGCGGCAGGCCGAGAGGAAATAGGGCATGACGGAAGGAACGTAGATCTTCCGGAGGATCTTTCCGCCCGAAAGACGATAGACCTTCCCGAGTTCCAGCAGCGCGGGGTCGATGTTCGCGATCCCGGCGCTCACGTTTTCCCAGACGATCGGTATGACCATCAAAGCGCAGATAAACGGCGGCACGAACGATCTTCCCATCCAGACGAGCGCGAGAATGATGAACGACGCGACCGGGGTGGATTTGATCATGGAAAGCAGCGGCGCAAAAAGCGCGCGCAGCAGAGAAAACCGCCGGGTCGCAAGCGCGAGCAGAACGCCGAGCAGAACGGCCGCCAGGATACTCAGCAGGATCTTCCAAAGCGAAGAAAGCAAGGTCAGCCAGAAGCCGCCCGTTGCGGCGAGCTCAAAAAGGCGCAGGAAAACCGCACCGGGCGAAGGGAGCAGAAGCTCCTGGTTCACCCGCCACGACAGCAGCGCCCAGACGCCGATCCAGAAAAGGAGGACGCCGAGGGCTTTTCCTGTTTTCTTCAAAAAAGCCTGCATATTATCCTTCGATATAATAGAAATCGTCTCCCGGGATCGCCCCGCCGATTGACTGAGGCGCCGTTTCATACATGATTTCGAGGAAGTTCTTCATCTTTTCCTTCATCTCCTCCCCTTTCAGGAAGCAGATGTTGCAGTTGGGGATCGCTTTCTGCGCGACGGGCGCTTTGTTGAAGATGCCCGTGCTTTCGATCATCACCGAAACGGCGGCCGGATCGGCGAGCAGCGCTTCGATCGAAGCCTGATATTCCGCGAGGAAAGTGTCCACCTCGGCGGGGTGCTCCTGCGCAAATTCGCTTCGTACGACGACGCAGCCCTGAACGAGGCTTCCCTGCGGAGAGACAAGATCCCATTCTTTCGTCAGATCCATCGCAACGGAAACGGTCTCGCTCGCGCTTTTCGCGATCGTGACCATCGGCTCGGGCAATACGGCAAGCTCGACCTCGCCGCTCGCGAGCGCGGTGCGCAGATCGGCGGGCTGAGCGTAGGAATTATCGATCGTGATATCCTCGCCGACCTTCAGGCCGTTCTTTTCGCAGAGATAGCTGAAGATAAAGGTCGGGTTCTGGGCGGGCGCGTAAACGGTTTTGCCGCGAAGATCCTCAAAGGAAGCGATCTCGTCGCCGCCGTTGCGAACCAGATAGAGAACGCCGAGCGTATTGAGCGCCAGCAGCTTTACGCCGCCCTGAGTTTTGTTGTAAACCGCCGAGGCTGCGTTGGTCGGCAGCGCCGCGATATCGACCGAACCGTTGACCAATGCGGCGGTGACGTTCGAGGCGTCGGTCTCCACGCTGAACGCGTACGGCGCAAGGGCGGAGCCGTTCGCGGCCTGATCCATCAGGTACGCCATACCGAATCCGGTCGTTCCGCTCAGAACCATCACGTTGACCGGCGTCTTTTCGGTCGGCTCGGAAGAAGGCTCCGGCTCGGAAGA
>CACZON010000108.1 GCA_902782805.1 Oscillospiraceae bacterium | reverse complement strand
TCCCGGTCCGTTTTTCTTTTCGCCGAAATTCGCTTATTTTCCGAACGGATACTCGATATACGAAGGATCGTAATAGATATCGCCGTCTTCCCCGTCGATCAGCGCGTCCATCCAGCCGCTTTTCGAAATCCCGCGAACGGTAAATTCTTTTCCGCGGTTGATCTGAAAGAGCACGCGCCCCGAAAGCGAGGGCTTTGCGCGGACGTTTACCCCAATGCCGCAGCAGAGCGCTTTCGGATAGGCGCTGAGCTTTTTCCCCGAGAGAAATTCGTTCGCCATATACCCCTCCGTTTTGCCGAAGCGGATCCGGCTCCAGCCGATACCGGAATCGGAGAGGAAAATCACCTTCGTTCCCCTTGAAAGCGCGCCGAGAACGCGGCCGAAGATCGAGGGCAGCGAGCGGATCCGGACGCCGCTGCCCGCAACGGTGAGCACGGGCGGCTCCGGGGCGGGCTTCGAAAGCCCGTTCTTCCCCGCTTTGCGGATGATTTCCGGAAAATCTTTCTCCGTCCGGTCGAGATCAACGTAGCCGTAGATCCCGGGGACGCTGCCCGTTGAAGAGATCTGGCGCATCGCGCAGGGATAGGCATCGGCGCCCAAACCGTACTGGGCGAGCCAGAGCGGATACTCCCGCAGCTCTTCGGGGTAATAGCGGTTCTGATAATAATCGAGGTTCGTATACCAGCCGCCGTACCAGCCGTTATCCCGGAGCGTTTCGAGGAATTTTTTCGTCAGATCGGTGATCAGCCGCTTCGTCGGGAGGATTCCCCGCTTGACGCTGTAGGAATAAGAAGCGTATTCGTAATCGTAGAAAAGCGGATAGCGGATCTTCCCGAGATACGGCTTCATCACCTTTGAGAAGAGCTTCGCTTCTGCGGCGGCCTCCGCCTCATTGGTCGCGTAGCTGAACCAATAAGCGCCGACGTCGAGCCCGGCCGAGAGCGCCGCGGCGATGTTTTCCGCAAAGGATTTGTCGATCTGGGAGCTTTCCTTGCCGTAGCCGGCGCGCAGGATCACGAAGGAAACGCCGGAAGCTTTTACCTTTGAAAAATCAACCGTTCCCTGAAATTCAGAGACGTCGATTCCGTTTTTCATTCGAAATCACCTCGTTTTCAGTTTATGAGACTTTGAACGCAGCGGTGATCAAAGATACCACCAGCCCTTTTTATAATTAAGCTCCTTGTCGAAGGAGTATTTCCGGAAAGCGAGCTCCTCCTCGAATTCCTTTTTCTCCTGCTCAAACTGCTGTTGCTTGAGCGCAAACTGGCGCTGCTGTTCGGCGAATTCGATCTGATCCTGTTCGAATTTTCGAAGCTGAAGGGCGAATTCGCGCTCGTAATTCTGCTGCTTCTGCGCGGCCTCCTGCGTGCGGTTCTTCTGGGCGAGCGCGTCCTGCGATTTCCGATATTCGAATTCGCGGTTGTAGTTTTCCTGCTTCTGCGCGGCCTCATGCGTGCGGTTCTGCTGAGCAAGAGCGTCCTGCGATTTCTGATACTCGAAATCGCGTTCGCGCAGATAAAGGTCGAGCCCGTCGAGATAATCCCGGCGCTCCCGGTCGATCGCGTCCGCGTTTTTCGTATAGTAATAGCTGCGGTCCTTCTGCCAGAGATCGATGTTGTCGCGGTATTTTTCGTAATCCCGTTTCGACAGATCGCCGTATTTCGCGTAGTAATAGTTGAGATCGTCGAAATAATCGGCAACGGTATCGCGGTAACGGTCGTATTCGGCGGCGTCGAGCTTCATCGCGGCAGAGAGGCGGTCTGCGCGCAGCTCGTTTGCGTCCCGGTAGCGATCGTACGCAGCGTTATAGAGCTCCGGCATCCGGTCGGCAAGCGAAGCAATCGAGCGCGAATAAGCATCTGCCGCAACGGCGCGCGCGTAGGAAGAAGCCATGCCGCCGGTCAGCGCCGAAGCCCCGGCGAGCGAATCCTCCGAGGCCCGGCGGGCAGACGCGAGCGTCTGATCGCGCAGCGAGAGATAGAGCGGATCGCTCCTGGCGCTGTAAGAAAAGGCCGGTGCGGAAAGATAATCGTCGTAAAGCTTTTTCACGGAGGCTTCGAACTGCCCGCGATAGCTCCCGGGCGCCGCAGCTTCCGCTTTTGCGAGCGCGTTTTCGGCCGCCCTGACTTCAGCCGATTTGCTGTAGGTGCCGGCATTCTGAAGCCGGTTTTCGGCGGCGGAGAGCTTCTGTGCCGAAGAAGCCGCGGAATCACCCGAAGGATCGGGGACCTGAAGCTTCGTTCCGGCTGCGACCGAAAACGGATCGCGCAGGCCGTTTGCAGCCGCAAGTTCGGAGGCGCTCAGCCCGTAGCGTTTCGCAACCGAAGCAAAACTCTCTCCCTTTTTAATCTGATACGTTTTCATAGTACCTCCTTATTCGTCAACAAAGTAATCAAAGGTCATCGAGGTCCAGCCCGGAGTGCCGCTTGTCTGAAAAGAGGCTCCGGTCAGGCTGTAGACCCAGATCACGTTCAGCCGGCCGCTCTGCGTCAGTTCGGCGCAGCCGACATTTTTTGAGCTTGCGATAAACAGAAAGCAGAGATCGCGCGGCGGTGCGGGAAAACCGGAAGCGATCGCGATCTGTGAAGCGGAATAGCTGAAGACCGGATGCGCCTGCGCAAACACGTGATTTCCGATCCGTCGCCAGCCGACGGCCGAGCCGGCCGGTACGGTAACGCCCGGGCAGAGCTCCGCGTTCTGAAATCCGGTATCCGCGAGGCCGAGATTCGCGCGCGCATCCGCGTCGTCCGCGGCGCCGGTTCCGCCGTTTTCGAGCGGAAGGATCCCGGTGATCCCGGATGCTTTTCCGGTAAAATCGCCCCGGACGGTGAACCGGTTCAATAGCTTCGAGGCTGCATCCGCTTTCGAAAAGGACGCTTTGAGCCTGGAAAGCGCCTCAGCGCTCAGGTTCGATTCATCCAGATTCAAAAGGATCCGTCTAAGCTCCGCCGAAAGGACTGAAAGATAGCTTTTGATCTCACGCAGGCCGGCGGATTCCGCCATCGGAGGATTCGGAAGATTCATCGTTCGGAACCTCCTTCCATACAGCGGACGATCGAATAGATCCGTACGTCTCCGCTCCCGGAGAATCGAAGCTGAACCTTTTTCGCGCGGCGGACGTTCAGCGGGATCAGGATCGAACTTTCTCCCTGCGCATTATAGGATGCAGCCTCGGCAAACGGGCCTGAATCGTAGGAAAGCGCAACGCTCAGCGAAGCCCCGCCGGAGAGCGACGCGCGGATCCTCAGCTTTGAGAGATAGAACGCGTCTGTCCCCATCGCGCCGAGATCCGGCGTCACCGCCGAGAAGGAAACGGACGTTTCGAGATGGCTTTCTTCGCCGTAAACCGCCCCGTTTTCGCGGATCGAGAGGCTTCCCCTGCGCGAGACGATCCAGCCGTCTTGAAGGAGCATGTAAAGCTCCCCGTGATCCGCGGCAAAATCGGTTACCGAAACCTCGTCTTCGCGGTGCCAGAGCGAGGTTTCCTCCTCGAAAACGTAGAGCGCGTGTCTGTCGCCTTCCTGCCCGCAGACGCAGTAGCGCCCGCCGATCACCCCGGCGCAGACCTTACAGAGTCCGGCCGGATCGATCGCCTTTGAGATCGGATAGGGATAGGAACCGTCGTAAACGTAAAAGCAGCTGCGTCCCTTATAGTAGAGATTCCCGCCGAGTGTGCAGATGCTCTTCTCGCTCCCTTTCTCGCATCCCGGCGCGCGGATATCCGTCAAGGTGAAATTGGAGGGCTTTGTTCCGCTGATTCGATGGATCACGTTCTCCTTGAAAAAGATCACGTTTCCCTGATGCGAAGCCGCGCCGGTAAAATCGCCGTCGGAGCCGAGGTTGACAGCGTAGCTGTCGGACGAAAGGCCGGAAAACGCGTACCAGGTTTTCGGATCGCCGAGCCTGCAGGCGTAGATCTCGTTCTTTTCGCTGGAGCAGCCCCAAAGGCGGTTGCCGCATTCAACGACGAAATCCATCTGCGGAACTTTCCGCTCAACGGTGATCGCCGCGTTCTGCTCAAAGGGGGCGTCGATCACACCGGGCACCACGATGAAACCGCTCTCCGCCGACGCGATGATAAAATCGCCGTTGAGCGCGGCGTTCTGAAATCCGCCGAGCGTAACGCTCTGCCCGGGCGCAAAGCTGTTTCCGATCCCGAGCGTGCTGATTTTCAGGTAGGTCGTCTCAAGATCCGCCCAGGCGTTGTCCGCGGAGGAAAAGACGCGCAGGACCTGCGGCGTTTTTGAAGTATCGAGCCAAAGCGCTCCGTCCGAAGGCGACTGCGGCGCAATCGGGCTTCGGGTCACGTTCTCGTAGGCCGTACCGGTGAGATCGGAGAGCGTCACGCTGACCTGCGACCAGCTCGTAAAGGTCGCGTCGAGGCGCGAGAACGCGTGCGTTGCGGTATTGAACAGCAGATTGTCGGGAAACACGAGCAGATAAGCGCCCATCGAGACGAAATGCTTCGGGGTGTCCGACACCGTCGCCGCGTAAAGGTTATCGTAGTAGAGGTTCGTTCCGTCGACCCATGCAAGGCCGTTTTTCGCATAAAGGCCGTTCGGCGCGCTGAGCCGGTGGATATAGCCGCGGCGTGCGCGCGGCGAAAAAACCGGATAATTCTCGCCGGAAAGATTCGTCATTTCGCAGAAGCCGAAGCGATCCGGAAGAAAATTGCGGTCGATTCCGCGAAATTCGCGCTGAACGACTGTTTTCTGGGCGATCGGGCGCAGT
>CACZON010000107.1 GCA_902782805.1 Oscillospiraceae bacterium | reverse complement strand
GTATCCGCGAGAACAGCCGGATCCTCAAGGGGAAGGAAACCCTCCCGACGATCCTCAATACGAGTCTCAATCAGGTGTTCTCCCGCTCGGTTTACACCTCGATCACGACCTTCGTGGCGATCACAACGGTCTTTGTTGTAGGCTTCCTTTATAATCTGCCCTCGATTACGACCTTTGCGCTCCCGATGATGGTCGGCATCATTGTCGGCTGCTATTCATCGCTCTGCATCGCGGGACCGCTCTTCGTGATGTGGCAGGAAAGAAAAGCCGGAAAAGCTGCGTAAATTTCAACATCCTTCTTTGCGGGAAGGCTTTCGGTTCAACCGAAGGCCTTCTCATTTTTTATTGGAAAATTTCCGAAAATCCGCTTCGGTCAGATCCGCGCCGCGGAGAAAAAAACTTCCCGTTCCGTTCAAAAAAAACATTGACTTTATTAAGATAAAGTGATACTATGTTAAACAAGAACTGCGTGAAAGGGCGTTTGAACATGAATTTTCATTCGGAATCGATGGACCGTTTATTCGAATCCTTCCTGAATCTGGAAACGGTCGAAGAATGTTACCGCTATTTTGAAGATCTCTGTACGATCAAAGAGCTTCAGGATATGTCCCAGCGGCTCGATACGGCGATTCTGCTCTCAAAGGGCATGAGTTATCAGAAAATCACCGAGCGGATCGATATCAGTACGGCAACGATCGGACGCGTCAGCAAATGTCTCAATTACGGCAGCGGCGGCTACCGCGAAGCGATCCGGAAGCTTGAAAACGGGGAGAAGAGGAAAAAGGAATGAACGATTCGTTTGATTATCTCGAAACGATCCTCTATTCGCTGCGTGCGCTCTACGATACGTACGGCTACACGCGCTATAAGATGAGCAAATTCGAGGAATACGATCTCTACGCAAGGAATAAAGACTTTCTGATTTCCGATGGCGTGATCACGTTTACCGATACAAACGGAAAGCTGATGGCCTTAAAGCCGGACGTTACGCTTTCGATTGTCAAAAACAGCCCGGATCTGCCCGATTCGCAGCAGAAGCTCTATTATAACGAAAACGTCTACCGCGTCTCAAAGGGAACGCGCGCATTCAAGGAGATCATGCAGGTCGGCCTCGAATGTCTCGGCAGGATCGATTCCTACTGCGTCTTTGAAGTGCTGCTGCTCGCGGCGAAAAGCCTTCTTCAGATCAGTAATAGTCCCGTTCTGGAGCTTTCGGATCTGTCGGTCCTTTCGGATGCGCTCGACGATGCGGCAGTCGATCCCGCGGACCGGCCGGAGATCCTTCGTCTGATCGGCGAGAAAAATCTCCACGAGCTCTTTGAAAAGCTCACGGCGATCGGCGTATCCGCGGAGAAAGCCGGAGCTCTCTGCGAGCTCGCGGCGCTTCACGAAACGCCCGCGAAAGCGATTGAAAAGCTCTCCGCCGTGCTGAACGCGCCGGGGTACCAAAAGAACCTGACCGCGTTTTCTTCCATCGTCACGGCGCTGTCCGGCGCGATCGGTGAGGAGATCGTACGCGTCGATTTTTCGGCGATCGGCGATCCGCATTATTACAACGGAATCGTATTCAAAGGATACGTCCCGGGCGTTCCACAGAGCGTTCTTTCCGGCGGTCGGTACGACGCGCTGCTGCGCTCGATGAACCGAACCTCCGGCGCAATCGGTTTTGCGGTCTATCTCGATCTGCTGGAGCTGCTTGAAAACGACGCTTCGCCCTTTGATCTTCCCGCGGTTCTGCTTTACGGCGAAGCCGATTCGCCAAAAGCGATCCACGCCGCCGCTGAAGCGATCCGCGCGCGCGGAGAATCCCTCTGCGTGCTCAAAGAGCTGCCCGCGTCGATGCGGGCGGGGAAGATCTATCGCCTGAATCACGGCAAGACGGAGGAAACCCTATGACCATGCTCAACGTTGCGCTTCCCAAAGGACGGCTCGGCGACAAAGTATACGAGCTTTTCTCAAAAGCAGGCTACGAATGTCCCTCGATCCTCGAACCGGGAAGAAAGCTGATTTTTGAAAATGAAGAAACCGGCGTGCGTTATTTCTGGGTAAAACCCTCCGACGTCGCGATCTACGTGGAACGCGGCGCTGCGGATATCGGCGTTGCCGGAAAAGACATCCTGCTCGAATACGAGCCGGAGGTTTTTGAGCTGCTCGACTTAAAGCTCGGCAAATGCCGGATGTGCGTTGCCGCCAAACGGGATTTCCGCGATCATCATACGAAAACGCTGCGCGTCGCAACGAAGTTTTCAAAGATCGCCGCCGATTATTACCGCTCAAAAGGCCGCGATATCGATATCATCCATCTCAACGGATCGATCGAACTCGCGCCGATCCTCGGCCTTTCCGACGTGATCGTCGATATCGTGGAAACCGGTACGACGCTGCGGGAAAACGATCTGATCGTCTACGATACGATTCTGCCGATCAGCGCCCGGCTGATTTCCAATAAAGCGAGCTACCAGTTCAAAAGCGAAGCGATCCGTGCTTTGCAGAAGAACCTTGCGGCGCTCCTGGAGGAAGAAACATGATCAAAATAATGAAATACGGCGAAGTGCCGAACGAAGCGATTTTTTCCCGGATGAATCCGGGCGTCAGCGTTGAAAAAACCGTTTCGGAGATTCTCGCAAACGTAAAAGCCCGCGGCGATCGAGCCGTTTTTGAATACGAAGAAGCGTTCGACCGCGTAACGCTTTCCTCGCTGGCGGTGACCGAAGCGGAGATTGAGGAAGCAAAATCACTCGTTGATCCGAAGCTGCTTTCGATTATGGAAAAAGCCGCGGAGAATATCCGGAAATTCCACGAGCGGCAGGTTCGCCCGAGCTTTATCATCAACGAAGAAGACGGGATCACGATCGGCCAGAAAATCATCCCGCTCGACCGCGCCGGTCTCTACGTTCCGGGCGGTACGGCGGCGTATCCCTCAACCGTTCTGATGGATTCCATCCCCGCAAAGATCGCGGGCTGCCGGGAGGTCGTTATCACCACGCCCCCGAACCGGGAAGGGAAGATCAACCCGGCGATCCTGGCGGCGGCCTCC
>CACZON010000106.1 GCA_902782805.1 Oscillospiraceae bacterium | reverse complement strand
TATTCTCACCCTGCTCGGCGGGCTTGCCATGTTCCTGTACGGCATGCGTTTGATGGGCGACGCCCTCAAAGAAAGCGCATCCGGCACTTTAAAGGTCGCGATGGAACACGTCACGAACAGTCAGATTAAGGCTTTTATTCTCGGCTTTCTGATCACGGCGCTGATTCAGTCCTCAACCGCAACGATCGTGATCACAGCGGGTCTTGTCGGCGCGGGGATCCTGACGCTCCACCAGTCGCTCGGCATCATCATCGGCGCGAACGTCGGTACGACCGTTACCGGCCAGATCATCCGTCTGCTGGATCTTGATTCCTCCGGCGGCACCTCCTGGCTGCGGATCTTCCAGCCCTCCTCCTTAGCGCCGATCGCGCTCGTGATCGGGATGCTGCTGATCATGGTCGGCCGGCTCAAAAACGCGAAATCGATCGGCAATATCGCCATCGGCTTCGGGATCCTCTTCTCCGGGCTTCTGAATATGACCGGCGCGGTCCATTCCCTTACGGAATCCGGCGGCTTTATCGAAACTCTTTTCAGAGGGCTCGGCGACAACCCTCTGATCGGTTATATCACCGGCGCGGGCGTTGCCTTTATGCTCCAGAGCTCCTCGGCGACGGTCGGTATCCTGCAGGCGTTTTCCGCCTCCGGCATGCTGACCTTTAAGGCGATCTACACCGTCATTGTAGGCATCTATCTCGGCGACTGCGTCACCACCGCGATCGTCGTCTGGATCGGCGCGAAAGCCGAAGCACGCCGGGTCGGCATTGTCAATATCCTGTTCAACCTGAGCAAGTCATTCCTGGTTCTGATCGGCGTTACGCTGATTCATCAGTTCGGCCTGATCGATACACTCTGGAATACCACGGTCAATTCCGGCATGATCGCGAACACCAACACGATCTTCAACCTTGTCTGCGCACTGCTGCTGTTCCCGACGATGGTATTCTTTGAAAAGCTCAGCCGCAAGATCGTTCGGGACGAACCGATCCCGGAGGACAAATACAAGGAAAAAATCGAAGCGCTCTCCCCCGCCTTCTTCAAAACCCCTGCGCTTGCGCTGCGCAGCTGCTACGATATGCTCCTTACGATCTTCCGCGCTTCCCGCGAGAGCATCGAAAAATCGATTTCGCTCGTTGAAAAATTCGACGAAAAGAAGTACCGGGAGATTCTGGAGGAAGAGGACAACATCGACCGCCTGACCGACCATCTCAGCCGCTATATGATCGAACTGCTCCCGCTTCTGCGCAACGAATACCACGTTTCGATCCTCGACGAATACTATAAGGTCACGGCCGAATTCGAGCGCCTCGGCGATTTCGCCGTCAATATCTCGGAGAACGCCGCTTCTCTCGCAAAAGACGGCACCGCGTTCTCGGCAACGGCAATTTCCGAGCTGCACGTGCTGCAGGACGTTCTCGACCGGATGCTCGACGACGCGGAGCGCTCCTTTGAAAAGCGCGATATCGACGCCGCCTACCGGATTGAGCCGCTCGTTCAGCTTGCCAACGAGATGATCAACACCCTGAAGGGAAATCACCTCAAGCGCATGGCCGCCGGCGTCTGCAACATCTACGCCGACGCGAGCTTTACGAACATCCTGGGCGAAATGAAGCGTATTGCCGACGGCTGCTCCAATATCGGCGTTGCAACGGTCGTCCGCGTTCGTCCGGAATTGGCGGATCAGGAGCACAACTACTATACCTATCTCCATTCCGGCAGCGACGAAGCCTTCAACAATTCCTACAACAAGGCCCGCGAAAAATACTATTCCCGTCTGAAAGATATCGAAAATGCGGATCCGATCCCGCAGGTCGAGATCGAACCGGCCGCCGCTGCGGTCGAATCCTGAGGAAAGGATCTGACATGTGATGTACGACGTAACCGCGCTCGGCGAGCTTTTGATTGATTTTACCCCCGGCGGCAAAGATTCCGTCGGCAACCCTGTTTTTTCCGCGATCCCCGGCGGCGCGCCGGCGAATTTCCTCGCCGCGCTCGCCCGCTGCGGCAGAAAATGCGCCATGATCGCAAAAGTCGGCGGCGATTTCTTCGGCTCCATGCTCCGCGAACGGATCGAAAGCGCCGGAGTGGATTCCCGCGGCGTTTTGTCCGATCCCGACGTTTTTACAACGCTTGCGTTCGTCACACTCTCCGAAACCGGCGAACGCAGTTTTTCTTTTGCCCGTAAGCCCGGCGCGGATACCTGCCTGCGCCCCGAAGATCTCCCGGAAACGCTCCTTCGGGATACGAAAGTCTTTCATTTCGGAACGCTTTCGATGACCGACGAGCCGGCGAAAAGCGCAACGCTGCGTGCGATCGCACTCGCAAAGGAAGCCGGCGCGATCCTGAGCTTCGATCCGAACTATCGGGCTCCGCTCTGGAAACGGGAGGAAGACGCGATCGAGGCGATCCGCTTCGGTCTTTCGCAGGCCGATCTCGTCAAAATCAGCGACAATGAAGCGGAACTGCTCGAAATCTCCTATGAAGCGCTCGCGGAAAAATTCCTGCAAGGCGGCGGAAAAGTGCTCTTTATCACCTGCGGCAGTGAGGGCGCCTGGTATTTCGGAAAAAACGGCTCCGGCTTCCTGCCTGCGTTCCGGGTCGCGACGATCGACACCGTCGGCGCCGGGGATATTTTCGGCGGAAGCGCGCTCGCGCAGCTTCTGAGCTTTGAAAAGCCGCTTGAGGCGCTCTCAAAGGACGAGCTCGAAAAAGCCGTTCGCTACGCGTCGGCCGCCGCGGCGATCTCCACCACCCGCCACGGCGCGATCCCGAGCATCCCCTCGCCCGCCGAGGTCGAAGATTTTCTGAATCAAAATTAGTTTCTTTTGGAAACTTTCACAAAAACTGATTTCTTTTTCAATGCATATTGACAGCATCTAATGAAAAATGGTAAAATAAGTGTTGATATTTGATCATAAAAAAGAGAAAAAGAGGTAGATGCGATTTGAGCAAATCAACTGCGATGAGCAGGAACAACCTCACGGAAGGTCCTGTTCTGAAAAAGCTGCTGATGTTTGCCGTCCCGACCATCGCGGGGAATCTGATCATGCAGCTCTACAACGTCGTCGACTCGATCGTCGTCGGCAACTATGTCGGAACGAAGGCGCTCGCCGCCGTCGGTTCCTCTTTCCCGATCATGATGCTCTTCAACGCGCTCTTTATGGGCGTTTCGATGGGCGGTCAGATCGTTATTTCCCAGACTTACGGCGCAAAAAATATCCCGATGCTGCAGACCGTCGTCAATACGGCGATCTCGATCGCGTTTATGATCGGCGCTGCGATTACCGTGATCGGAGCACCGCTCGTTAAACCGCTGCTGAATCTGCTCGGTACGCCGGCGGATATTCTCGACAACGCATCGACCTACCTGCTCATCATCTTCCTCGGAACCCTCGGCAATATCTTCTATAACCTCGTCGGCGGCGCGATGCGCGGTATGGGCGACAGCCGCTGGCCGTTGATCGCGCTGATCATCTCCTCGCTGACGAACGTCGTGCTCGATATCGTTTTCGTTTCGAATCTCGGCATGGGCGTCGCCGGCGTTGCCTGGGCGACCCTCATCTCCCACTTCCTCAGCGGTCTCGTGCTGCTTTTCCATTTCCAGAAAGGCGGTTACCCGGTCCGGATTCAGTGGAAGCAGCTCCTCAAGCCCAGCCGTGAAGCCGCTTCGCGGATCTTCGCTTTGGGCATGCCCAGCGCGCTCCAGAGCATGGCGCAGTCGCTCGGCAGCGTTGTCATCCAGTCCTTCGCCAATACGTTCGGCTCGGATTATATCGCCGCCAATACGATCGTTATGAAGGCGGACGGCTTTGCGATGATGCCGATGTTCGGTATCGGCATGGCCTGCACCTCGTTCGTCGGCCAGAATATCGGCGCCGGAAAGAAGGACCGCGCCAAAAAGGGCATCCACGCCGGAATTGCCTGCGCGGTGACGATTGCGGTATTCGTCGGCGTGGTACTCTACTTCACCGGTAAATACATCATGATGGCCTTCGGCGCCGACGGGCAGGTCCTCTACATGGGCGTTTCCGGAATCCATTTCCTCGCGTTCTGCTATATGTTCATGGGCATCGATCATACGATCGGCGGCTCGATGCGCGGCGCAGGCGCGGCGATTGCCCCGGCAATCACGGCGATCTCTTCCAACCTCTTCCGTATCCCGCTCGCTTATTTCCTTGCCGTCCGCCCGCTGAAAAGCGCGATTGCGAACCTGCTTGCGGCCGGCTCCGAAAAGCTGACCGCGCTGACTGCGGAATATATGGGAACCGGTCTTTACGAAACGACGGAGGCAGCGCAAAGAGCAGCCGCGGCCAATATCTGCTCCGTCGAGAATACGACCGGGCTGTACGAAAACTTCATGGGAATGTTCATGTCGATGGGCATATCGATGGCCATCGGCGCAACGCTGATCTTCCTCTACTTCAAGTTCGGAAAATGGCACAACAAAGCGGTTAAATTCCGCAATGCTCCCGGCGCAAGACCCGTTCCCGCAGCGGAGGGCCCGGCGATCGAAAATGCCGAAACGCTTGCAGAAACGGAACTCAACGACGCGGCGCAGGCACTCGCCGAACCGGATAAAGCGGCTTCGGAGGCAATCCGAAAAGCGGAAGAAACCGCCGAACACGGCCCAACCGAATAATCGAAAAGAAAACTCCGCGGAATCCGCTTCCGCGGAGTTTTTTTCAGTCCGGTCGGAAGAATTCT
>CACZON010000105.1 GCA_902782805.1 Oscillospiraceae bacterium | reverse complement strand
GTCGCAGAACAGAGCATCGGCCTGCGTCCGAAGGATTTCTTCCTCGAGATGCTCGGTGAATAACGATGGTTGATATTCTCATTGTCGGCGCCGGCCCTGCCGGGCTGACCGCTGCGATCTACGCCCGCCGCGCAGCGAAATCCGTTCTCGTCCTCGAAGCAAAAAGCTACGGCGGAGCGATCATCAACGCCTCCGAGATCGAAAACTACCCGGCGGCAGCGCATATTTCCGGCTTCGATTTTGCGCAGAAGATCTACGATCAGGCAAAATCGCTCGGCGCGGAGATCCGCTTCGAAAGAGCGGTCGACCTGATCGACCACGGCGATTATAAAACCGTTCTGACCGTAAAAAACGAATATCAGGCGAAAACGGTCATCCTCGCAACCGGTTCGGAAAACCGGAAGCTCGGCCTTGAAAACGAAGACCGGCTTTTGGGGCGCGGCATTTCCTACTGCGCCACCTGCGACGGCGCGTTTTTCCGCAAAAAGACGGTCGCCGTTGTCGGCGGCGGCAATACGGCGCTCGAAGACGCGCTCTACCTCTCCGATCTCTGCGAAAAAGTCTGGCTCATTCACCGGCGCGAAGAATTCCGCGGCGACGAATCGGACGTGATCGCGCTGCGCGAGAAAGCGAACGTCGAATTCGTCCTCAACGCCCAGGTAACCGCGCTGATCGCCGACGAGCGTCTTTCGGCGATCGAGGTAACGAAAAAAAGCGGTGAAAAATCGCTGCTCGAGGTTTCCGCGCTCTTCATCGCGGTCGGGCGGATCCCGGAGAACCAGAATTTTGCAAAGTGGATCGAACTCGATCCGGAGGGTTACAGCACCGCATCGGAGAACTGCCGTACGAACGTCCCCGGCATATTCGCTGCCGGAGACAACCGCCAAAAGGAAGTCCGGCAGCTCGTTACCGCAACCGCGGACGGCGCCGTTGCCGCGAGCGAAGCGATCCGTTATCTGCGAGCGCATCCGTAAATCATAAACAAAGCAGCGAGCCGAAAAGCGCGCTGCTTTTTTGTTTCTCCGATCGCTTGAAAAAAAGCGCCGGTTTGCTATAATAAAAGTGAAATCAAAAAAGGAGGCCTGCCCCATGATGCTTAAAAATCCCCCGCTCGGCTGGAACAGCTGGGACTGTTACGGCGCCGCTGTCGACGAAGCGACGGTACGGCGCAACGCGGACTATATGGCGAAATATCTCAAGCCCTACGGCTGGAAGTACGTCGTCGTCGATATCCAATGGTCCGAACCGACCGCCGCGAGCCACGATTACCATGATTTTGCCGAACTGTGCATGGACGAGTATTCGCGCCTGATCCCCGCGGAGAACCGCTTCCCCTCCTCAAAAGGCGGAAAAGGCTTTGCCCCGCTCGCGGATTACGTTCATTCGCTCGGCCTTAAATTCGGCATCCATATCATGCGCGGCATCCCGCGTCAGGCAGCCGCGAGAAACACGAAAATCCTCGGCAGCGAACATACCGCCCGCGAAATCGCCCGCGCCAATTCCGTCTGCTTCTGGAATTCCGATATGTACGGCGTCAACACAGACAGACCCGGCGCGAGAGAATACTACGAAAGCCTGCTTGCGCTCTATAAAAGCTGGGGCGTCGACTATATCAAATGCGACGATATCTGCACGGAGCTGCCGCGCGCGGAAAAGGAGCTGCAGCTGCTCTCCGAATGCGTTCAAAACTGCGGCCGCGAGATCGTTCTGAGCCTTTCCCCCGGCCCGGCGTTCATCGATCGGGCGGAATTCTATAAAGAAGTCGCGCAGCTGTGGCGTATCACCGGCGATTTCTGGGATAACTGGGAGCAGCTCTACAAAATGTTCGAACGCTGCTCGATCTGGTCGCCGCACGTCGGCTACGGTCATTTCCCAGATGCGGACATGCTGCCGATCGGCGCGATCCGCCAGATCGACGATCCCGACTACCGCTCAAAATTCACGAAAGACGAGCTCGAAACGATGATGGCGCTCTGGTGCATCTTCCGCTCGCCGCTGATGATCGGCGCCGAGATGACGAAGCTGACGCCCTGGGAGCTTTCGCTGCTGCAGAACGAGGATCTGCTCGAAATGAACCGCCTCTCGCGCCATCCGCACCCCGTTTTCCGCCGCGCAATCAACGGCGTCGAAACCGTTCTCTGGATCGCCGCGCGCGAAGGCGGCGGGAGCTACCTCGCGGTTTTCAACCTCGGAGACGAAGAAAACGAAATCACGCTCTCTCCGGAAGCCCTCGATCTTCCGGCAGACGCCGCCTGGAAGGATCTTTTCGGAAAAGAAACGTTTACCGCGGAAAACGGCCTGAAGCTGACTCTCCCGAGCCACGGCACGAAGGCCTTCTGCGTCCGGTAAGCCGAAACGGAAATGGAACGGGAAATCTTTACGGTCGGCGGCACGGATTGCTGCCGCTTCGGCGAGAAACGCTCGAAATACGTTCTGATCGTGCCCTGCGGTTCAAACGATTTTTCCTCCTCGGAAAAGCTATTTGAGGAAACGTCGAAGCGCGCGGGAGACGCCGCGTTTTCGCTCTGCTGCTTTGCGGTCGGAAGCTGGAACCGCGATCTCTCCCCCTGGGAAGCGCCGCCCGTTTTCGGCAAAGAGCCCTTCGGCGACGGCGCGGAAAAAACGCTCGCCTTTCTTCAAAAGGAACTGCTTCCGACACTCTTCCCGGAAGCAGGAAAAACGTATCTGATCGGCGGCTATTCGCTCGCGGCGTTTTTCGCGCTCTGGGCAGCGTATCAGACGGATGCTTTCGCTGCCTGCGCGGCGGCGTCTCCCTCGGTCTGGTTTCCAAACTGGGATTCCTATTTTCTTTCGCATAAGATCCGCGCGAAATACGTTTACCTGAGTCTCGGCGACCGCGAGGAAAAAGCAAAGAATCCGGTGTTTTCGCGCGTCGGAGACCGGATCCGCCTGCAGAAAAAGCATTTTGAGGAAACCGGCGAAACGAAAGCGATCCTCGAATGGAACGAGGGGAACCATTTTCGCGACGGCGAGATCCGCACCGCAAAAGGGTTCGCCTGGGCGCTCAAGCAGCTCTCCGAACCGTCGCCGCCGAATTTTCAAAAGCTGTAATCGCGCCGCGCCGTTCCTGTTATAAAAAGTGAACGGTTAAAAAGCCGAAATCAGAAGACAAAGAAGGTCTGTTTTATGAAGAAATGGCTTGCGCTCTTTATGTTCGCGGCGATCGCGCTGACGTTCTGCGCCTGCAGCGGTAACACCGGCGAACCTGTAACGATCATCGAAAGCGATCCGAACGTACAGATCGCCAATCCCTTCGTCGATTACGAAACGCCCGAGCTCGCCGCGAAGGCCGTCGGATTCGAGCTGAAGGTTCCCGAAACCGTCGCCGGGTATTCCGAACGGATCATCCAGATCGCGAACGGCAAACTCTATCAGGTGATGTACTTAAACGGCGACGACCGGCTCATCATCCGAAAAGAGCAGGGCTTCAAGGATATTTCGGGCGATTACAACAAGTACCCGGAAATCACGGATGAAACGATCGGCTCGCGCGAAGTCAACCTCAAAGGCGCAGAGGGAAAAATCAGCTGTGCCGTCTGGGCAGACGGGGATTATACCTTCGCCGTTACCTGCGATACGCCGATGGACGCCGACGCGATGCGCGCGCTGATCCGGTCCGTAGAATAACGCTCCGCCAAAGTTCAAAGCCTCCCTCCTTTACGAGGGAGGTTTTTTCGTGATCGC
>CACZON010000104.1 GCA_902782805.1 Oscillospiraceae bacterium | reverse complement strand
AGAACCCGACGAGCTCGATACGAAAGAGAGCATCTACAGCTGGGACAATCTCGAATCCATGCCGAGTATCCGCTGGGAAATTCCGAAAGAATAATCTTTCGGGCGGCTCCGAACACAAAAATCCCCGGGCAGTGATCCTGCCCGGGGATTTTGCGGTTTCTCCGATTATTCGATTCTTTCCGACGCGGTAAAGGTGCACTTGAGGCAGATCGGATCCTCAAGATAGAGAACCTCAAAGATGCCGTCGCCGACGCTGTACATGCTCTTGAGGCCTTCGTTCGCCTCCAGGATCGCAGCGCGCGCTTCATCGCGGTCATCGCGGATCGCTTTCGCGGTCAGACGCAGCCAGGAACGGTCGGGATACATGCCGCTGATCTCGATCTTCGGATTTGCGATCATTTCTTTGTAGCACTTTTTGGTGTTGTTCGTGCAGATGTAAACCTTGCCCTCATATTCGGCAACTGCGCCGAAGGGACGAACGCGGGGCTGGCCCTCTGCGTCAACGGTTGCAACATAAAATACACCGGTACCTTTTAAAGCTTCTGCAATTTTACTCATCACAAGAATCCTCCTTTTAGTGATATAATGGATTTCTACCGCTATTATAACGAAATTTTCCGGAAAAAACAAGTGCCGCAGGCGCATTTTTCGCGTTGACTGCGGCGTTTTTAATTGGCCGGGAGAGAACCGTACCCGTGCTCCCGGCCCGGGTTTTCGGACTGCCGCAGGAATAATTCTTGCTTCTTGCTCAACTTCCCTGCGAGCAAAAACGTGGAAGACGAAACAACGTGGAAAAGAAAAAACTTCCCTCAAAAAGCGTCTTCAAAAGACAAAAGCTGCGGCAATCCCGGAAGCTTTCAAAGTTCCACTTCAAACGTCTGCGTCAGATTGGCGATATTGATCGCCTGCTGAAGCTCCATCAGCTCTTTCGTGGTCCGGTCGTAAGCGGCGCGGACCTCTGACTGCTCGAAATTGCGGCAGGTGATATCCGCGTCGGCGCTGCCGTAGGCGCGCTCGCGCTTCTTCTCGGGGATCTGCAGCAGCGCGTAAAGGCGCTTTTTCTCTTCATTGAGCCGGCTCATCCGGCCGATCGCCTCGTCGAGCGTGCAGGAATACTCCGGCAGCACCGTCGTCGTATTGAAAACGGCGACCGCATGGGAAAGGCGCAGCGTCTTCTCCTCGAGGGCGTGAATCTCGTTCTGGATCTTCACAAACGAATACTCCGGAATGATCGGCTCTTCGCCGACCGCGTAGGAATACGTCGCGTCCTGCGATTCGCGCAGCAGGAGCGCTTCGATCTCCGCTTTATAGTTTTTGATCAGCTTGTTCGCCGTATCGGAATTGATTTTCATCCGCAAAAGCTCCTTTTCGCTCTTATCTTCCGCGTTCGGCAATGATCGCTGCCATTTCACCGACGTTCTTCATCGAGGAGATCTCCCCCATCTTGAATTTCATCCGAAACTCACGCTCTACCGCGGAGATCAGCGTAATATGCTCGAGACTGTCCCAATCGTCGATATCGTCGGCGGTCGTGTCGGGGTAGACTTCGATCTCGTCGTCGTCAAATACGTCTCTGAAAACGTCGTTGAGGCGTTCGTAAAGTTCTCTTTTGTCCATTTCTGTCCGCTCCTTTTCACTTTATTGAATCGAAGAATTATCTTCGACCGTAATGACGTGGTTCTGATTCTCGTATCCGTCGACCGCGAGTTCCCAGACGGTGCTGCCAGCCTCGTCTTCGCTTACTTTCGCAAAACCGAAACGCTCGTAGAGATCGCGCACCATGTTGTTTTTCGCCGTCGGATAATAGTAGCCGCGCAGCTTCGAAAGCCCGGCCGCCTTCGCCCGTTCGACCAGCCGGTCAAGCATCGCGAGCTCCATATCGCGCTTTAATACGCGGCAGCTCATCAGCCAGAGCTCGATCTCGAGCGCCTCTGCGTTTTTGCGGCCGATGACTACGGAAACGACGCCGTTGTCGCCGAATTTGTCGATCAGCTTTCCGTAAAGCCGGATATACTCCGGACTTTTGAAAACCGCTTCCATTTCGGTCGGCGTAAAGCGCTTGGTCGTAACGTTGAACTGGTTGCTCTTGTTCGTCAGCTGGGTGATCCGCTCGAGATAGACCGGCAGGAAATCGTCGATGATCGCGGTCATTTCAAGGCTCCTGAGATATTCGCTGTAATCGCCGAAGGCCGCCTGCTGAGCGGCGCGCTCGGCGTTCGCCTTATACATTTCGTTGCGGGCAAGATCATCGGCGCTGAAGTTCGTGACCTCGAAGAATCCGCTGCGGTCGAGATTGATGATATAGTTTTCCACGCCGTCCATCGCCGGAACCGCCACGCCCGGGATCTGCGCGCGGACGATTTCGCGCTCCGCGGGGTTATCGTCGGCAAAAACGATCGCGTCCGGGAAGATATTCAGCTCGTTCGCCGTCTCTGCGATGTTCCGGTCCTTGTTCTCCCAGTTGGCCTTGATCAGGATGAAATCGTCCGGCCGCAGGGCGCCTTCCGGATGATTGAGGCCTGCAATCGCGTTTTCGGGATCGTTCTTCGAGCAGACGGTCAGGATCACGCCGATCGATTTGAGCGACTTGACGTAGCTCTGAAATTCGTAATACGACTGCGCAACGCCCGTTTCCTGGCCGATCGCGATCCCGTCGACGCCGTCGTCACCCACAACGCCGCCCCAGAGGGTGTTGTCGAGGTCGAGCGCAAGCACTTTTTTATTCTTTCCGAAAATCGATTTGATGATATTCGCAAGGTTATAGGAGAATTCCGGGATCGCCTCGGGGCAGAGCGCGTATTTATAGAGATTCCAGTAGGAGGGATTGCTCCATTCGCGCAGGCCGTAAGCGGCGGAAACGAAATCGATATCGTTGATATAAAAGCCCTCGGTTTTCTGGGAATACTCGTAAAATTTCTGGTTGAGGCGCGCGGTAAAATTCGATTTTCCGCGATAATCGGAAACGTCGCGGTTGCCCATCAGGCGGTAGAACGGCCGCTCAAAATTGTTCTGGATGATCGGGCAGCGGAACGTTTCGGCGATCTTCTGCCACATCTGCTCGAATTTCGCGTACTGGCGCTCGAGCAGCGCATCCGTCTCCTCCTTCGTGTTCGCGGTCGTCGGGGTTTCCGTCAGATTGCGGCTTGTCGTATGGATGAAGACGATATCCGGCTTAAAGGAGAGCAGCTCCTCGCCCGGGAACATCGCGTCCTGCCAGTACTGTCCGTATTCCGACTGATAGAACTGCGGCTCGATCCCGCAGTTGAGAAGGAACAGCTCCAGATACACGACGATGTCGTTCGTCGTGGAGCCGCCGAGCACGGCGATCTTCTTCGAAAGGCGCTGCGTCCCGTCCGAGAGAAGCGCTTTTTTAAGAGACTTGCGCTTTTTGATGATATATTCGCTGTCAAAGGGATATTCGAGTTCTTTCATGTCTTCCCTCCTCTTTCTTTATATCAAAGGCGTAAACCGGTTTTCGCAGTTTACGCCTCTCGTAAATTTCTGCCTTTTTGCGCCGCGCCGGGGGTTATTCCTCCTCTTGTGCGCCGTCGTAGATCGGCTCTCCTTTCGCCTGCGTGCGCAGGTATTCGAGATGATCCGCGTTTCCGCCGACGGCGGAATACGTCACCATCGTATAGAGCAGATCCGTGATGCCGCGGTCCTCGATGAAATCGACAAGATTGCATTCGAAATACCGCATGTCCGCGACGTAGATCTCCTCAAAGGATCCGAACAGGTATCCGGGAATCGCGTTGCCGTAGCTGTCCTTGATGATCATGACTTTGCGGCCGTTCGAAACATTCGTCTTGACCTTGACGACCTGCTGATCTCCGCCCATGAAGGTCAGATACGCGTTGGACTGCGGATCCGCCACGCCCTGGAAGAAGCGTCCGGAATCGACGTAGTTGTAGGCGGTGTCATAGTAATACGTCGTGCATTCACTGAGATTATCCGGCGTATAGTAGGTGAAGGTTTCGGGATCGTCGTGGATCTCGATCCTTTCCGTAAAGGCGTACATCGTCCCGACAAAGCCTTCGATGTCGTGCGCCTCATAGGTGGAGAGATCCTTGAACGGAACGCCGGCTTCCTTTGCAAACGTTTTCGCGGCGT
>CACZON010000103.1 GCA_902782805.1 Oscillospiraceae bacterium | reverse complement strand
TACATCGACCGGGCGGTCAAATGGGGCCATACGGCGATCGCCGTAACCGACCACGGCGTCGCCCAGGCGTTCCCCTACGCCTACGATAAGATCAAAAGCGCGCGCAAAGGCGGCGCGGACATCAAAATGATCTACGGGATCGAGGCCTATTTCGTCAACGATGAAAACACCGAGGCGAAAAATATCGCCGCGAACCTGCGCGAAGGGGAAGACCTCGCGAAAAAACTCGATTACTACCACCAGATCATCCTGGTGAAGAATAAAACGGGCCTCAAAAACCTCTACCGTCTGATCTCCCGGGCCCACCTCGACCATTTCTACAAGCGCCCGCGGATCCCGAAATCGGAGCTTACGAAATACCGTGAAGGACTCATCATCGGCGGCGCCTGCGAGCGCGGCGAGGTCTTCCGCGCGATCGTCGCCGGCAAGAGCGACGAGGAAGTCAAGGAGATCGCAAAATACTACGATTACCTGGAGATCCAGCCGATCGAAAACAACCGCTTTATGGTCCGCAGCGGACAGTTCCCCGATGACGAAGCGCTCCGCGATCTGAACCGCCGGGTCGTTCGCATCGCGGACGAGCTCGGAAAGCCGACCGTCGCGACCTGCGACGCCCACTTCCTCGATCCGAAGGACGCGCAGTACCGCAATATGCTGATGGTCAGCCATTACGACGATCACCCCACCCTTCTTTTCTACCGCACGACGCAGGAGATGCTCGACGAATTCTCCTATCTCGGGGAGGAGAAGGCATTTGAAGTCGTCGTTACAAACACGAACGCGATCGCCGATATGATCGAGGATATCATCCCCGTTCCGCAGGAGCTCTACGCGCCCGTGATCGACGGCGCCGAGGAAGACCTCAACAAAATGTGCTGGGAGAACTGCAAAAAGCGCTACGGCGACCCGATCCCCGAGATCGTCCGCACGCGCCTGCAGAGAGAGCTCGACGCGATCAACAAATACCATTTCTCCGTCCTCTATATGACGGCGCACCTGCTTGTCGCCAATTCCGAGGCCCACGGCTACCTCGTCGGTTCGCGTGGATCCGTCGGCTCCTCGTTCGTCGCGAGCATGGCGGGCATCTCCGAGGTCAACCCCCTGATGCCCCATTACGTCTGTCCGAACTGCTGCCACAGCGAGTTTATTACCGACGGCTCCGTCGGCTCCGGCTTCGATCTGCCGGAGAAAAACTGCCCCGTCTGCGGCACGCCATACGACCGCGACGGCCACAACATCCCCTTCGAAACCTTCCTCGGCTTCGAGGGCGATAAAACGCCGGATATCGACCTGAATTTCTCCGGCGAGTATCAGTCGCAGTCCCACCGCTATACGGAGGAGATCTTCGGTCGAGAAAACGTCTTCAAGGCCGGAACGATCGGCACGATCAAAGAAAAAACCGCGATCGGTCTTGTAAAAAAATACGAGGAGGAAAAGGGGATCACCTTGACCCGCGCCGAAGAGCTGCGCCTCGCGCTCGGCTTTACCGGCGTCAAGCGCACGACCGGCCAGCATCCGGGCGGAATGGTCGTCGTTCCGCGCGGGATGGAGATCTACGATTTCTGCCCGGTCCAGCATCCGGCCGACGACAACGATTCCGAGAGCATCACCACCCATTTCGAATTCAAATCGATGCACGATACGCTCTGCAAGCTCGACGAGCTCGGCCACGACGTCCCGACGATCTACCGCTATCTCGAAGAATATACCGGCATCCCGGTGATGAATGTTTCGATGAGCGATCCCCAGGTGATGTCGCTCTTTACCTCGCCCGAGGCGCTCGGCGTTACTCCGGAGGAGATCGACAGCGAAACCGGCACCTTCTCGCTGCCGGAGTGCGGCACCTCGTTCGTGCGGCAGATGCTGATCGACGCTCAGCCGCAGACGTTCTCCGACCTTCTGCAGATTTCCGGTCTCTCCCACGGGACCGACGTCTGGCTCGGCAACGCGCAGGATCTGATCAAAAACAGGGTCTGCACGATCTCCGACGTGATCGGAACGCGCGACAGCATCATGACCTATCTGCTGCAGAAGGGCCTTAAGCCGAAGAGCGCCTTCAAAATCATGGAGATCACCCGTAAGGGCAAAGCGCCGAAGGAGCTTACCGAGGAGTATCTCTCCGAAATGCGCGAACACGGCGTCCCCGAATGGTATATCGACTCCTGCATGAAGATCAAGTACATGTTCCCGAAAGCCCACGCCGCGGCCTATATGATCTCGACGCTGCGCTTCGGCTGGTATAAAGTCCACCGCCCGATCGAGTACTACGCCGCGTATTTCACCGTTCGCTCGGAGGATTTCGACGGTCTGCTCGCGATGAAGGGCAAAACCGCCGTCAAGCAGCGGATCGCCGATATTAACGCCAAAGGCCGCGATGCTTCCGCAAAAGAAATCTCTTCGATCGCCACGCTGCAGATCGTCAACGAGATGCTCGCGCGCGGAATCGAGCTGCTGCCGATCGACCTCTACCGCTCCCACGCAACGAAGTTCCTCGTGGAAGACGGAAAGATCCGCCTGCCGTTTATCGCCCTGCCCGACGTCGGCGCTTCGGCGGCGGCCGCTCTCTGGGAAGCCGGAAAAGCCGGCGAATATAAATCGATCGAGGATCTCGCGGCGCGCGCAAAGGCTTCGAGCGCCGTGATCGAAAAGCTCTCGCTCGCCGGCGCCCTCGCCGGCCTGCCCGAAAGCAGCCAGTTAAGCCTCTTTTAACCACGCAGGGTTCTTTTGTGGTGGGAGCAAGCTTTAATGCACGGCAGTAGTTGCCGTGGTTCGCCGCCTGCGTTTTTACTTCGCAGGGTCCTGCGGACATTTGACGCAGGGTTCTCCGGTGATAGGAGCAGGCTAATTTTCCCGGCATGGAGCTACTCTGCTTCGCCGCCTGCGTTTTTATTGCGCAAGGTTCTTTTGTGGTGGGAGCAAGCTTATCTGCCCGGCATGGAGCTGCCGTTCCTCGC
>CACZON010000102.1 GCA_902782805.1 Oscillospiraceae bacterium | reverse complement strand
CGTGTAGCGCGGGACCTCGTAGAGCGTTTCGCCGTAGTTCGGGATGCGCTTCGTGGTTGCGCCGTCCGGCGTGATCAAAAGCTTCGGGTCGCTCGAATACGTTCCGCAGACCACTCTCTTGGAATCGCTCGAAAAAACGGTTCCGCCCTGATCACAGAGCATCTCGCCGGTCCGAAGGTCGAAGACACCGGAAATCCCGCCGCTCGTACAGACGTATTTGCCGTTCGGCGAGAGATACGCCTCCGTTGAAAGATGGGAATCCTTCTCTTCTTTCTCCCAGAGCGTTTCGCCGTCGGAAACGCGGATCGCCCGAAGATAGGTCGACGACATCCACAGAAGCACGCTGCCGTCGTAATTGATCAGCGCGTTTTCCGCGCCGGAATACTGCTCGGAGCCGGTTCCGGAAAGGACGATGCGTCCGTTTTCCGTATTCCAGACGAAATACATCGTACCCGAGACGGCACAGAGGAGCTTTCCGTCGCCGCTGAACATCAGATTCATATATCCGCGCTGGGCGTCGCGCTCGAGCGAAAGTTCCTTCGTACCATTGAGCGAAACGATCTTCATGCCGGTCTCGCCGCCGTGGGAGCCGATCGCGACCGCGCTTTCGTCCGGCGCGAGCTCAACGATCAGCGGCCGGGTGTAGGCGTCGAGCCGATACTCGCCGCAGGGCAGGATCTCCCTTGCAAAATCCTGCTCGTAATCCCAGAGGACGAGCGTATTTCCCTTGACGATCAGGATCCGGTGGTTGTCCATCGCAAAGACCTTTCCGGCGATATTCCAGGAGAATTCTCCCGATCCGTCGTACTGGCGGTAAAGCTCGCCCGTTGCGACGTCGTAGAGCGAAACGAAGCCGTACCAGGAATCGACCATGAAGAAATACCGGTCGTCCTTCGTAAAGCCGATCGAATCGAGCTGGCCGAGGTTGCTGCGGGAGACCGTATACAGGATCTTTCCGGTATTCGCATCGATCAGGCAGGCGGAATTGAGGTTCGTGATCGCCAGAAGGTACTGATCGTTGTGGGAAAATTTCAGCGAACTGAATTTCCGGTTCCCGGTATCGAGCGTCAGGACCGTATCGAAGGAGCCGTTGTAGAGCGCGTATTCCAGCGCGGTCTGGTAGGCTTCGTCGTTGCCCGTTCCGATCGTTTCGCGGATTTCGGCCGCCTCCACGAGGTTGTCCACCGCGAGGATCTTATCGCCGTTATCCGCAAAAATATTCGCCTGCTCGATCAGAAGCTGCATCTGGTTATCGAGCGCAAGATCGCGCTGAACGCGTACCTCGGCGTTTTTCTTGAGCGTATAGCCGAGCAGCCCGGCGAGGACCGCAAAGCACGCCGCGGTTACGGAAACGGCAATCCGGCGTTTTCTCCGGCGGGCGCGCTGACGAAGCTGATCGTAGCCGACGCCGAGCATCGGCGCGAGCAGACGCAGCTTTTCGTCCTTGAGCCTGCGAAGCGCGGCGCCTTCGTCTTTGGCGCGGACGTCGCCGGCGAGCGGTTCGATCTCAACGGTTTTTCCGTTGACCACGGCGTATCGCAGCTGCTGCGGAAAAGCGTTCTCGGGCTCCCCGTCCAGAAGCAGCGCGAGGATATGGTCGCGCCTTCCGAGCGAAATGAAATAATCGATCTCCGCGTTGCACCAGCGCGATTCGAGATAGCGCGGCGAGCATAGAACGATCAGCCACTCGGACCCTTCCAGCGCGGCGTGGATATCCGCGCCGAGGTCCGTTGAGAGCGGCAGCTCCTCCTGATCGCGAAAAACGCGCCGGAGCTTCTGGATCCCGGTCGCCTTGCGGATATCGTGCGGGATCGAATAGTTCTCGATCAGAGAATGCAGCTTTTTTGCGACCGCTTCGTCGAGCGGCGTATGGCGGTAGGAAATAAAGGCGGAATACGTATATTCTGGCATCGTTTCTTCCCTGCTTTCAAAATAGAACTCCGTTTTTCTTTATTATACTGTCAAAAAAACCCGTCCGCAACCGGAATCCGCGGCGATACAGCAAAACGCGCAGGAAAAATCCTGCGCGTTTTTGATTGAATGATTTCAGCCTTCCATCACGCGGCAGCGCTCCAGCAGCTCGATGATCGGAAGATGCTGCGGGCAGGCGCTCTCGCACTGGCCGCAGGCGATGCAGTCGCTCGCCTTGCCTCTGTCCTGGGTGACGATCGCGTATTCGCGCAGCGTACGGAATTCGGGGCTTCCCTTTTTGCGGTTCTCCACCGTGAAGATCTCGGGGATCGGGATGTTCATCGGGCAGCCCTCGGTGCAGTAATGGCATCCGGTGCAGGCGATCGATTGATCGGCGTTGAGTGCCGCCTGCGCCGCGGCGATCACACCGAGCTCGTGTTCGTTCATCGGCTTGAAATCGCGCATATAGCTGAGGTTGTCCTCCATCTGCGCAAGGGAACTCATCCCGCTCAACACGGTGATGATATTCTCCTGAGAGGCAACGAAGCGGATCGCCCAGCTCGGATAGGAAGCGCCGGTATTTTCGGCATCAAAGATCGCTTTTACGCGCGGGATCGGATCGGCGAGGATGCCGCCCTTGACCGGCTCCATAACGACGACCGGCTTGCCGTGAGCGATACAGATTTCGAGGGTTTTCTTTGAGGCGACGCCGGGATTTTCCCAATCGGCGTAGTTGATCTGGAGCTGAACAAATTCAGCGTCCGGATGCTTTTCAAGAAGCTCCTCGAGCAGTGCGGGATCGCCATGGAACGAAAAGCCGTAATGCTTGATCAGTCCCTTTTCCTTGAGCTCGCGGACGTGATCCCAAAGATGGAATTTCTCGTAGTTTTTGTAGTTGCTGCGCTGCAGCGCGTGCAGCAGATAAAAATCGAAATAACCGGCGCCGCTGCGCTCGAGGCTCGTGGCCGTTTCGCGCTTGAGTTCTTTCTCGGTGTTGATGCTGCCGTTCGCAATCAGCTTCGTTGCGAGGGTGTAGCGGTCGCGCGGATAACGTTCGACCAACGCTTTGCGGATCGCTTCTTCCGAACCGCCGTAGGCAAACGCCGTATCAAAATAAGTACCGCCCGCCTCGAGGAAACGGTCGACCATCACTTTCACCTGTTCCACGTCGATCTCGCCGTTTGTAAGCCGCGGGAGACGCATCAGCCCGAAGCCGAGCTTAAAAGTATCTTTTCCCAGATAATCTGCCATATGAATTCCTGCCTTTCTGTCCGTCGGTTTGCAGTTTTTTTATATTATAACAGATTCGGCCGCAATATTTCAAGGGATTCACTCCGCAATATTTATTTTTTCGAATTTTTGGCCTCCTGCCTGCCGAACGGTCCGTTCACAGAAGAAAACCGGCTCCCTTCCGGGAACCGGTTTTCAAAGCTCTTCTCTTTTATTATTCTCTCGGCTCACAGCCGCTCCGGTACAGAGGCAAGACGTTCCGAGCGCACGCCCCGCGTTTCTCTGCAGATGGCCGACTGCTTATATGTACTTATTCGCAAAGTTGCGCGCTTCGTTCAGATCTATGCCAAACGCGTCCGCCGTATTGATGGTGATTTTGCAGCCGTTTTTGACCTTTTGCAGGATTACCTTCATGATGGCCTCGTTTACCGCAACGCAGCCGCCGGTGTAGGGCTTTACAAGACTCATGCAGTGGAAGAAAAAGCAGGAGCCCTCTCCGGGCGTACATTCGCTGTTGTAGCCCATGTTCAGGCAGTATTTGTACTCGTAGGTATAATCGACGAGGTGCTCGCTTTCCTCGGTATCAAGCTCGGGAACGTCTTTGATGTTGACGAACTCGTTGAAGTGCATGCCCTCACGCATATCTCCCGACCAGTAATCGTCCTCGGTAACCTTCGTGTACTCCATCTGGCATCCGGGGTCATCCGCAATGCCGAAAGCCTTATCAATCGTAAAGGTGCCGATCGGTGTGATCGCGTGGTAGCTGTCCGCATCACCCATTCCCTCAAGTCCGATATATCCGGGCGCCTGAAGGATCATTTTCCATTTCCCCTCAGCATCCTTTTCATGCATGCTTACGTAGCAGGTGGTCTCGCCTACGCCGGCAACGACGATCAGCTGTTCGCAGTCCTTTGCAGCATCGAGCTTTGTGAACCATTCGGGAGAATCGACGACCTTTTGGTTCTGGATAAACAAGTTGTTCTCGTTCGATGCGCCGCCTGCGGAAGGATCGGTTTTGGGGGAAGAATCGCTGCAGGAGGTCAGCGCAGCCAATACGAGCAAAAGCGCCAAGGCGACGGAAATCAGCTTTCTTGCGGGTCTGTTCGATTTTTCATTGTTTTTCATAGTCTTGAACCTTTCCGTTTTAATGATCGTGTCTTTTGCCGCGGGTCTTTGCCTGCGGCGGCTGAATTTGATCCTATTTTAATACAAAACGCGGAGAATTTCAAGAGATGATCCGCGCCGAAAAAAAGCCCGGGCGGCCTTTCGCCGCCCGGGTCGGGTCCCGTATTTGCTTTTGCTTCTTTCGGCTACGCCATATCCTTGATCGCGGCCTGCGCAGCGGCGAGGCGGGCGATCGGAACGCGGAACGGCGAGCAGGAAACGTAGCTCAAGCCGATCTTATGGCAGAATTCAACGGAGGTCGGGTCGCCGCCGTGCTCGCCGCAGATGCCGATATGCATATTCGGGCGGACCTTGCGGCCGAGCGTCGTCGCCATCTCCATGAGCTTGCCGACGCCGTTCTGGTCGATCTTCGCGAACGGATCGTTTTCATAGATCTTGCTCATATAATAGGAATCGAGGAATTTTCCGGCGTCGTCGCGGCTAAAGCCGAAGGTCATCTGCGTTAAATCGTTTGTGCCGAAGCAGAAGAACTCCGCTTCCTCGGCGATCTCGTCGGCAACGAGCGCGGCGCGCGGGATTTCGATCATCGTACCGACTTCGTAGTGAAGCTCGATCGCGGCGTTTGCGATTTCCTCGTCGGCCGTCTTCGTGATGATATCCTTAACGAATTTGAATTCCTTTTTGTCGCCGACGAGCGGGATCATGATCTCGGGAACGAGGTTCCAGTCGGGATGCGCCTTCTTGACGGCGAGCGCCGCGCGGATGATCGCGCGCGCCTGCATCGAGGCGATTTCCGGATACGTTACGCTCAGGCGGCAGCCGCGGTGGCCGAGCATCGGGTTGGTCTCGTGGAGCCCCTGGATGATCGCGCGGATCGTCTCAACGTCTTTATTTTGCGCTTTTGCGAGCGCTTCGATATCTTTTTCTTCGGTGGGAACGAATTCGTGGAGCGGCGGATCGAGCAGGCGGATTGTAACCGGCTTGCCCTCGAGCGTCTCGAAGAGCTGCTCGAAATCGCCCTGCTGCATCGGCAGAATCTTCGCGAGCGCGGCTTCTCTTTCTTCCACCGTGTTCGCGCAGATCATTTCGCGGAAGGCTTCGATGCGGTTGCCCTCGAAGAACATATGCTCCGTTCTGCACAGGCCGATGCCCTCGGCGCCGAGTTCACAGGCGCGCGCGGCATCCGCCGGGGTATCGGAATTGGTGCGGACTTCGAGCTTTCTGAATTTATCGGCCCACTGCATAATCCGGCCGAAATCGCCGCCGATCGTTGCGGGAACGGTCGGGATGATGCCGGCGTAGACTTTACCGGTAGAGCCGTCGATCGAGATCTGATCTCCCTCACGGAAAACGAGCGAGCCGATCTTGAAGGTTTTGTTTTCTTCGTCCATCGCGATCGCCGAGCAGCCGGATACGCAGCAGGTACCCATACCGCGGGCAACGACGGCCGCGTGGGAGGTCATGCCGCCGCGGACGGTCAGGATGCCCTGCGCGGCTTTCATGCCTTCGATATCCTCCGGAGAGGTCTCCAGACGGACCAGAACAACCTTCTTGCCGGCATGTTTCCAGGCTTTCGCGTCATCCGCGGAGAAGACGATCTGTCCGCAGGCAGCACCGGGAGATGCTGCAAGGCCGCGGGCCATGAGTCTTCCGACCTTAAGCGCGTCTTCATCAAACTGCGGATGCAGCAGCGTATCCAGATTACGCGGATCGATCATCGCAACCGCTTCCTGCTCGCTGATCATGCCCTCATCCACAAGGTCGCAGGCAATCTTCAGAGCAGCCTTGGCGGTTCTCTTACCGTTTCTGGTCTGCAGCATGTACAGATGCTTGTCCTCGATTGTGAACTCCATATCCTGCATATCGCGGTAATGGTTCTCCAGCTTCTGGCAGATATCTGTAAACTGCTCATAAACCTCAGGCATAACATCCTTCAGCTGATCAATCTTCTGCGGTGTGCGGATACCAGCAACCACGTCCTCGCCCTGCGCGTTCAGAAGGAACTCGCCCATGAGCTTCTTCTCGCCGGTCGCCGGGTTACGGGTGAATGCAACACCGGTACCGGAGGTGTCACCCATGTTGCCGAATGCCATCATCTGGACGTTGACAGCTGTACCCCAGGAATAGGGGATATCATTGTCACGGCGGTAAACATTTGCTCTCGGATTATCCCAGGAGCGGAACACTGCCTTGATCGCCTCAATCAACTGTACCTTCGGATCGGTCGGGAAATCCTGTCCCAGTACCTGCTTATACTCTGCCTTGAACTCATTTGCGAGTTCTTTCAGGTCATCCGCGGTCAGCTCAACATCCTGTGTCACGCCTTTTCTGGATTTCATCTCGTCGATGAGCTCCTCAAAGTGCTTTTTGCCGACTTCCATAACAACATCCGAGAACATCTGGATGAAACGGCGATAGCAGTCCCATGCCCAGCGGGGATTGCCTGATTTCTCAGACAGAACGGCGACGACGTCTTCATTCAGGCCAAGGTTCAGGATGGTGTCCATCATACCGGGCATCGAAGCTCTTGCGCCGGAGCGGACGGAAACCAGCAGCGGATTTTCTCTGTCACCGAATTTCTTACCGGTGATCTCTTCCATCTTTGCAACGCCTTCCCACACCTGTCCGAGGATCTCGTCATTGATTGTACGTCCGTCCTCATAATACTGGGTGCAGGCTTCCGTCGTGATCGTAAAGCCCTGGGGAACCGGCAGGCCAAGATTGGTCATCTCGGCAACATTCGCACCTTTTCCGCCCAGAAGATTACGCATACCGGCATTACCTTCCGTGAACATGTAAACCCATTTGTTTGCCATACTCTCTTCCTCCATGAAGTAAACTCCCATTGTCCGCAGTCCGGACAATTATCCAGTAAAGCAGCCATATATGATCTGATAAAGTACCCTGCCGTAAATCATGGCCTGCAACATCCACGCAGCTTCAAACAACGACATTAAGCACAGAACGGATCCTGTGCTGAAACGGACGTTCCGGCTGACGGAAAGTCCAGGGAAAAATGATCATACATTCAACTATATTTTAACATATAAGCACCTTGCGTCAAGGCGTTTTTAGGTCTTAATCCCACCATATATATGAGCGTTTTTGACCTGGATCACATCATAAACGAGGATTCGGGGATTTTGATGCACTTAGGTATTTACTTTCGGTCAAAAATGTTTTAGCATGATAAAAGATGCTTCATCTACATGATTCTCAATTTATTCAAAGGAGAGACAATATGGTTATTTCACCGCTTCAGAAAGAACGTCTGAAATATGCCCCGAAGCTTCCGGGCATGCTCAGAAACGGCATTGCAGAAATCTCTGTACAGGAAGGCGCTCCGACGCAGAGCGCAGCGGACCAGGAAAAGATCCAGGCCCTCTTCCCCAATACTTACGGCAAAAATGAGATCACTTTTGTTAAAGGACAGAACACCTCTCCGGCCAAAAAGCAGGTCGTCGGTGTCATTCTCTCCGGCGGTCAGGCGCCCGGCGGACACAATGTCGTGTGCGGTCTCTATGACGCTCTGAAAGCCACCAACAGCGAGAACGTTCTGTACGGCTTCAAAGGCGGCCCCAGCGGACTTCTGGAGGACAACTACCTGATCTTTGACGACGAGTACATCGATCAGTTCCGCAACACCGGCGGCTTCGACATCATCGGTTCCGGCCGGACCAAGCTGGAGACTGAGGAACAGTTCGCGGTTGCTGCCGAAGTTGCGAAGAAGCACGGCATCACAGCGATTGTCATCATCGGCGGCGATGATTCCAACACAAATGCCGCAGTGCTGGCTGAATATTTCGCAGCACACAATACCGGCGTACAGGTCATCGGATGCCCGAAGACCATCGACGGCGACCTGAAAAACGATGATATTGAGTGCTCATTCGGTTTTGACACTGCCTGCAAGACCTACAGCGAGCTGATCGGAAACATCGAGCGTGACTGCAACTCCTCCAAGAAATACTGGCACTTCATCAAGGTAATGGGCCGTTCCGCTTCCCATGTCGCCCTGGAGTGCGCTCTGGAGACTCAGCCGAACGTCTGCCTGATCTCCGAAGAGGTTGCCGAAAAGAAGATGTCCCTTTCCCAGATTGCGGACTATATCGCTGACGCAGTCGAAAAGAGAGCCGCCAAAGGCCTGAACTTCGGTGTTGTCGTAATCCCCGAGGGCGTTGTGGAATTCGTTCCCGAGTTCTCCGTACTGATCCAGGAAATCAATGAACTTCTGGCGGGAAGCAATGCCGATGCCTTCAACCAGCTCGGTACCTGGGCAGAGAAATATGCCTTTATCGAAAAAGGCCTGACCAAAGAATCAATGGCTGTCTTCGCGATCCTTCCGGAAGCAATCCAGCAGCAGCTCTTCCTTGAAAGAGATCCCCACGGCAACGTTCAGGTTTCCCTGATCGAGTCCGAGAAACTGTTCTCCGCCATGGTAAAGGCAAAACTGGATGCGCGCAAAGCGGCCGGTACCTACACGGGCAAATTCAGCGCTCAGCATCATTTCTTCGGTTATGAAGGAAGATGCGCATTCCCGTCCAACTTCGACGCGGACTACTGCTATTCTCTCGGCTACAATGCCTTTATGCTGATCCAGTACGGTTACAACGGATACCTCTCCAAAGTAGCCAATCTGTCTAAACCTGCAGAAGAGTGGACCGCCGGCGGCATGCCCATCACCAAGATGATGAACATGGAAAGAAGACACGGCGAAGACAAGCCGGTTATCAAGAAAGCTCTCGTTGAGCTCGACGGCAAGCCGTTCCAGTATTTCGAAGCGCACCGTGAGACATGGGCAGTTGAAACTGCTTTCACCTATCCCGGCGCAATTCAGTACTATGGTCCTGCCGAAGTATGCGATCTGACCACAAAGACCCTCGCACTTGAAAAAGGCATGGAGTTCTGAGATATTTCTGAAAGACCTGAGTTCTGAGGTCTTCCTGAAAGACCGGGGTCCTGAGATATTCCTG
>CACZON010000101.1 GCA_902782805.1 Oscillospiraceae bacterium | reverse complement strand
TTTTTACGCCCGGAACGTTGCGAAAGCCTTCGAGCGCGGCCTTTCCGGTATCACCGGAGGTCGCGGTCAAAATCAGCGCCGTGGAGCCGGGATGCGATTTTGAGAGCGAGAGCGTCAGAAGATGCGGCAGCATCTGCAGCGCCATATCCTTGAAGGCGCAGGTCGGGCCGTGCCAGAGCTCGAGGAAATGGACCGCGGCGCCGTTCTCCTCGATCGTGGTGATCGGAATCGGATTTTCCGATCCGAATTTTTCGGCGCTGTAGGCGGCGTTCGCGCGCTCAAGCAGCTCTTCGTAGGAAAACTCGGTCAAATAATCCTTCATGATCGAGGCGGCGCGCTGAGGATAGGAAAGCGGCAGCAGCGCGCGCAGATCCTCCGGCGAATACTGCGGGAACTCTTCGGGAACGAAGAGCCCGCCCTCGCGGGAAAGGCCGCGGGTGATCGCTTCGGAAGCTTCGATCGAAAGGGAATCGTCACGTGTGGAAAAATACTTCATAAACAGGACCTCGCTGAAATACGTCCGTGATGATTACATCACTTTTTTGAAGAAATCCGCCGCGTTCTCAAAGAGGATCTTCCGAACGAGCGATTCCTTATAGTTTCTTCTTAAAAATGCTTCCGCGATCTTCGGTACGGATTCGATCCCGCGGATATCGCGCGGCATCTTCGAACCGTCGAAATCGCTGCCGAGCGCGAGGATATCCTCGCCGCCGAGCGAAAGGAAGTGTTCCGCGTGATCGACGATGCGCTCGATCGAAGCTTTCTCGGGATCGTTGTCCAGAAACGCGTCGTAGTAATTGAGGCCGACCAGACCGCCGCGGCGGCGGATCTCGGCAAACTGCTCGTCGGTCAGATTGCGCGGATGGGAGCAAAGCTCCTTTGAATTGGAATGGGAAGCGACAAGCGGTCGCGGCGTTTCCTCCGCGACGTCCCAGAAAAGGCGTTCGCTCGCGTGGGAAATATCGATCACGATCCCGTATTTCTCCATTTCGAGCAGCACTTCGCGGCCGAAATCGGTCAGACCGCGGGGATTTTCAACCAGCACGCCGTCGCCGAGGGCGGTCGATCCGCTCCAGGTCAGCGTGATCATCTTGACGCCCATATCGGAAAGCTTGCGGACGTTATCGATCTTATCGCCGATCCCGCTGCCGCCTTCGAGCGTCAGAACCGCTGCGCAGGTATGGTCACGTTCGCAGATTTCAAAATCCGCGCTCGTCAGACAGCGGTGCAGAAGCTCAGGGTGCTTTTCCTCGAAATCGCAGAGATACCGGTACGCTTTTTCGACGTATTCAAAACCGGCGTCGCCGCGCATCGTATCGATCACGAAAACGGCGAAGCACTGCACCCAGAGATCAAAGGGATTGGCTTCCAGCACGACGTGATGTTCCTTCGAAAGGAAATCGTGTCCGCGCCCGGAACACAGGCCGAGCGTATCACAGTGAAGATCGAAATAATTCATCGAAACACCTCCGCAGCATCAAATGCGTTTTCATAGTATTCGAGCGAAAAGGAGCCGTCCTCCCGCTCGTTGAGAATCGCCGCGTCGAAGCGCGGCTGCAATTCGCTTGGATGGATTTTCAGGTAAGCCTGGGCTGTTTTGAGGATCCGGCGGCGCTTTTCGCGGCCGATGGCTTCCTCGCCCGAAACGAACGTCTGCGCTTTGCGGAGCTTTACTTCGACGAAGAGCAGATATTCTCCCTGCCGCGCGATCAGATCGATCTCGCCCATAGGACAGGAGAAATTGCGTTCGAGGATTTTTGCGCCGCGCTTTCGCAGCGCCTTTTCGGCGAGCTTCTCGCCCGCCGCGCCGCGGATTCGCAGCGAGTCCGCGCGCCTCACGGCTTTACCCCCAGGATTTTACCGAGGAAGGATTTCCGGTGAACCGGAGAAGGACCGTTTTTCAGGATCAGCTCGCGGTGCAGCGCGGTACCGTAGCCTTTATGCTTTATAAACTGATATTCGGGATACAGCCGATCGAGCGTTTCCATATAATGATCCCTCGAAACCTTCGCGAGGATCGAAGCCGCGGCGATCGAAGGCGAAAGCCCGTCGCCGCCGATGATCGTCTGCGCGGGGACCGAAAGCGGCGGGGTGCGGTTCCCGTCGACCAAAGCGTAATCCGCCGGGGGATCGAGCGCCTCGAGGGCGCGGCGCATCGCGAGAAACGTTGCCTGCAGGATATTGAGCGAATCGATTTCTTCCACGCTCGCCGAAGCGACTGCCCAGGCGATCGCCTGCTCCTTGATTTTCGGGAACAGCGCTTCGCGCTTTTTTTCGGAAAGCTTTTTCGAATCGTTGAGGCCCGGAAGATCGCAGTCCTGCGGCAGAATTACCGCCGCGGCGTAGACCGGTCCGGCAAGCGGGCCGCGGCCCGCCTCGTCGATCCCGCAGATCAAGGAAAAGCCGCGCGAGCGCGCGGCATCTTCGTAACGAAACTCCATTATTCCACCTGCTCCAATGTAACGGCGCCGATTTTTCCGCCGCGGAATTCGTCGAGCAGCATCAGCGCGCAGCGTTCGGTATCCGCCTCTCCGCCGGAAATCAACATTCCGCGGCGAAGCGCAACCGTACGGAGAAGCTCCTCCTCGCTCAGCGCAAGTTCCTCTTCGGAGAGCTTGTAGCGCTCCGCGAGCTTTTTCGGCGCCAGGCTCCGAAGCTTTTTAAGGAGATGCAGAGAAAGCTCGTAGGTATCGAGGATCTCGTCGTTGACCGCTCCGGTAAACGCAAGCGACTCCCCCTGCCTCGGGTCTTCGAATTTGTGCCAGAGGACCCCCGGCGTATCGAGAAGCTCGAATCCTTTGCCGACGGTGAACCAGCGGTTTTCACGCGTTACGCCCGGCTGATCGCGCACCTCGGCTTTTCCGGCGCCGCCTCCGCGGCAGAGCGCATTGATCAGCGCGGATTTGCCGACGTTCGGGATACCGACGACCATGATGCGGATGCTCCTGCCCGTCATCCCGCGCCTTTCCCAGGCGGCGATCTTTTCCGAAAGGATCGCGCGCGCGGCCGGGAGCAGCTTTTTTAGATTCTTCCCGCTTTTCGCGTCGATCGCGAGCGCGGGAACGTTCTTTTTTTCGTAGTAAGCGAGCCAGCGCGAGGTCTCGGCGGGATCGGCCAGATCACTTTTATTGAGCAGCAGAAGCCGCGGTTTCGAGCGCAGCATGCGCGAAAGCAGCGGATTCCGGCTGCTTCTGGGAATCCGGGCGTCGCAAAGCTCGAGGACGAGATCCACCTTGGAAATGCTCTCCTCGATCTTCCGGCGCGCTTTTGCCATATGGCCGGGAAACCATTGGACCTTACTGTATTCCTCTGCCATTTTTCCTCCTCAGCGGATCAGATGGATCTCGGAGAACGGGAAAACCTGAAACTCCGCCTTGCCTAAAATATGATCGTAGGAAATCATGCCGACGTCTTCAAAGCGGCTGTCCTTGGAAACGATGCGGTTGTCGCCGAGCACGAAGACGCAGTTTTCGGGAACGACGGCCGGGAATACGAGTCTTCCCCCGCCGCGGGCATAGGTGATGCCGTTCTGGGTATAGGCGGACTCGTCGAGCTTTTCGCCGTCGACGTAAACCGAGCCGGTTTCGTTGTCGATATATACCTCCTGGCCTTCGGTCGCGATCACGCGCTTGATGATCGGATCTTCGAGAACGTCAACGGCAACGATGACGTCGCCGGGTTTGATCTTATAGATAAAGCTTGAAACGATCAGCTTGTCGCCGCCGGAAAAGGTATTTTCCATCGAGGTCCCCTGCACGGTTACGACGCGGAACAGGAACGAAAAGACGACGACGACGATCACGACCGCAAAGATGATCTCTTCGAGCCAGTCATACAGGATCGCGATCGCTTTTTTCTTCTTTTTCGGAGACTCCTCCGATTCCGGATCCGCTTCCTGCTCCGTTTCTTCACGCGCGCGTTCGGGGATTTCCGCGAGCGTTTTTTCGATTGCAGGTTCGCCCGGCGCATTCTGCGCGGCGTTCGCAGCTTCTTCCGGCGCGGGCGCGCTTTCGGCCGCTTCGGGTCCTTTCGCTTCGGCAAGCGGCTCGGCAGAGGCGATCGCCTGCGTGGGAATTTCGGCGTTCCGGGTACTTCCGGCATCTTCCCCGCCGTCTTCGGCAGCCGGTGCTTCTTCGGGAGATTCGGGTTCGGCCGCTTCTTCGGCAGCCGGTGCTTCTTCGGGGGATTCGGGTTCGGCCGCTTCTTCGGGCGTCTTCGTGATTGCTTTTTCCGTCTGATTCGGTACTTCTGTCTGCGCAGGATCCATCGGGAGCGGTTCTCCGGCTTCTTGCTGAGAATCCCGGGTCGGCGGGATCAACGGCTCTCCGGCAGCCTCGAGCTCGCTTTCGAGCTTTTTGATGCTCGCTTCGAGCGAGGAAGTCGGGATAAACGGCGGCGGCGCAGCCGGTTCCTCTGCAGGCGGCTGCGGCTTTTCGGCGCGTTCTTTCGCTTTTTGGATTTCTTCGTCGTCGAGGCCGAGATCGTGGAGCGTTTCTTCGATCGCCGGCCAGAACGCGTCGTTTTCGATATAACTGAATTTCGTGTTCGTTTCGTCCTTCTCTTCAAAACCCGGTACCGTTTCGGATATTGAAAGATCCGGAATTTCGCGTGTCGGAAGATTTGGGGTTTCATGCGTCGAAAGATCCGGGGCTTCATGCACCGGAAGATCCGGGGCTTCATGCGTCGAAAGATCCGGGGCTTCATGCACCGGAAGATCCGGGGCTTCATGCACCG
>CACZON010000100.1 GCA_902782805.1 Oscillospiraceae bacterium | reverse complement strand
TCTCCTTTGCAAAGCTGACGCCCGGCGTCGAAAGCGTTACGCCGAGCAGTTCGGCAGCGGTCGCGCCGATATCGGCGAAGCTCTCGCGCACGCCGAGCTGCTTTCTGCGGATTTTTTTACCGCAGACGAGGATCGGAATAAACTCGCGCGTGTGATCCGTTCCTTTGTAACCCGGATCGCAACCGTGGTCGGCGGTAATGAACAGGACGTCGTCCTCTTTCATCTGCTTCAAAAACCCGCCGAGCCAGCGGTCGAATTCGGAGAGCGCAGCGGCGTAGCCGTCGATATCGCGGCGGTGGCCGTACATCGAGTCGAAATCGACGAGATTGACGAAGCAGAGGCCGTGAAACGCCCGCTGTGCATAAAGCGAAGTTTTCTCCATCCCGTCGGCATTGGAGCTTGTATAGGTATACTCCGTGATCCCGCGGCCGGCGAAAATATCGTGGATTTTGCCGACGGCGATGCTGTCGAGCCCCGCTTTCTGAACCGCATCGGGCAGCGTCTCGCCCGGCGCCTCGAGCGAAAAATCATGGCGCCGCGAGGTGCGGATGAAATTCGGATATTCGCCCTCGAAGGGACGCGCGATCACGCGCCCGACGGCGTGTTTTCCCCGAAGGAGCGCGCGTGCTTTGCGGCAGATCTCGTAGAGCTCCTCGGGCGGGATCACCGATTCGTGCGCGGCGATCTGGAAGACGCTGTCCGCCGAGGTATAAACGATCGGATTTCCGGTTGCGAGATGCTCGCGTCCGTAATCGCGGATCACCTGCGTTCCGGAATAAACCCGATTGCAGAGCGCTTTTCTTCCGACTGCCCGTTCGAACGCTTCGATCACCTCGGGCGGGAATCCATCGGGATACGTGGGCATAGGGCGTTCGGAAATCAGTCCCGCGATCTCCCAATGACCGATCGTCGTATCTTTCCCCCGCGACCGCTCGGCGGCTTTTCCGACGGCGGCTGCGCGGCGGGAAGGCTTTTTGAGATAATCGATCCCCTCGATCTCTCCGAGACCGAGGCGCAGCAAATTCGGGATCTGAAACCGCTCGCTTTTTGCAATCGAACGCATCGTATCCGCGTTTGAATCGGAAAACTCGGCCGCATCCGGCCCCGCTCCGACGCCGCAGCTGTCGAGAACGATCAAAAACACGCGGCGGATCATTTTTTCTCCGCCTCCTCTTTGGCAACGAGCAGTGCAAGGCGGATCATTTCGTCGTAGGATTCCTGGCGCTCGATCGGCGAAGAAGCCTCGCCGGTCAGGATATGGTCGGATACCGTGCAGATTGCCAGCGCGTGTTTACGCAGCCGCGCTGCGTTCATATAGAGAGCGGCCGCTTCCATTTCGATTGCGAGCACGCCCATTTTTCTCCATTTTTCCGCGGCGGTCTGCTCCTTCGGGAGCCCTTCCTCGTCGTTATAGAACGTATCGCTCGAAAGCAGATTCCCGACGTGGAAGCGGAAACCTTCCCCGGAAGCGAGCTTTACCGCGCACGACAGCAGTCCGTAATCGGCAATTGGCGCAAAATCACCGGGCAGAGAGAACGTATGGGCAAAGCGGGAATTGGTGCAGGCGCCCATGCCGATCACGAGATCGCGCAGGCGGATATTTTCCATAAGCGCTCCGGCGGAGCCGATGCGGATGATATTTTCCACGCCGTACTGCGAAAAAAGCTCGTGGCTGTAGATCGCAATCGAGGGCATTCCCATCCCGCTCGCCATCACGGAGACCCGCGCGCCTTCGAAATACCCGGTATATCCCTGAACGCCGCGGACGTTATTGACAAGCTCCGCGTCTTTGAGGAAGTGTTCGGCAACGTATCTGGAACGCAGCGGATCACCGGGCATCAGTACGGTTTTCGCGAAAGCTCCGGCTTCCGCGCTGTTATGCGGCGTAGACATTTATTCTTCCTCCTTTTCAAGCGCTTTGACCAGCCGGACGACCCGGCTCGTACCGAGGCGGTCGGCGCCGAGCTCAAGAAACGCCGCCGCGTCTTCGAGACTTGCGATCCCGCCGGCCGCTTTGAGCTTTTTGCCGTTCGTCAGATGCGCCTTCATCAGCGCCACGTCCTCGCGTTTGGCGCCGCCGGTCGAAAATCCGGTCGACGTCTTGATATAATCCGCGTCCGAGCGCGAGACGATCTCGCACATCCTGACGATTTCTTCCTTTTCGAGCAGGCAGGTCTCAATGATCACTTTCAGAAGCTTTCCGCCGCAGGCGTTTTTGACGGCGTTGATCTCCTCGAGGATCGCGTCATAACGGCGGTCCTTGAGATCGCCGATATTGATTACCATATCGATCTCGTCGGCGCCGTTCGCAACCGCATCAGCCGCCTCGAAGCATTTCGCGGCCGTCGTGGAATAGCCGTTCGGGAAGCCGATCACGGTACAGATCGCAACACGTCCCGCGGCATATTCCGCAGCCCGGCGGACAAAGCTTGCCGGAATACAGACCGAAGCCGTCCGGTATTTGATGCCGTCGTCGCAGATCGCGCGGATCTCCTCCCACCTTGCCGCCTGAGCAAGCAGCGTATGATCGGTTTTTTCAAGAATCAAAGAAATATTCATCAAAGAGCACCCTCCCTTTTCGTATCGTTTTCGGTCAGGAATATTATATCATGTTTTTCCGGATTTGTCCCGATAAATTGCAAATACCGGGGATTTTTGCCCGCAAACGGGTCGAATCCCTCCGAAAATGCAAGATACCTCTTGCGAACGGTCGAAAAACTTTGTATAGTAATAAAAGCGTCTCCCTCTGATTAACGAAGAAGGAAGGTTCATCTATGGAACAGCCGAAAAAAAGCCGACGCGACCGCAAAGACGGTTTCTATATTCATGATCCCGACGCCATGCACGCGTTCATGCCGTATCTGATGCCGAACCGCGCGGACAACGAAGCGACGATGACCGAAATCGTTGATCTGACGAAGATCAACGAATATCTTCGGAAGAAAAACGAAGCAGGAGACGAATTCAAATACACCTTTTTTCACGTGATCGTCGCCGCGTTCGCCAAGACGCTCGCGCTTCGCCCGAAGATGAACCGCTTTTATGCCGGTCACCGGCTCTATCAGCGCAAGGACATCCTCTTCTCTTTTATCGTCAAGAAAAAGCTCGTGGACGACAGTGAGGAAGCGCTCGCGATCGTGAAAATCGATCCGCAGGGAGAAGCACCGATCGAACAGATCCACTCGAAAGTCAAGGAGATCGTCTATTCCGTCCGTGTCAAGGGGCAGAACGACGATACGACAGATAAGATCGATATTCTCAATAAGCTTCCGCGTCCGATCCTGCGCTTCGTGATGCGGATCCTGCGCTGGCTCGATTACCACGGCAAATATCCGCGCTCTCTGATGGAAGTCGACCCCTATTACACGAGCGTCTTTTTCTCGAATCTCGGCAGCATCAAAATGAACGCGAACTATCATCACCTTGCGAACTGGGGCACCAACTCGATCTTCGCCCTGATCTGCGAAAAGAAGATGACACCGGTTTTCGCGCCGGACGGCAGCTACGAGATGCGCGAGACGCTGGAGCTCGGCCTCACGATCGACGAGCGCATCGCCGACGGTCTCTATTTCGCAAACACCCTCAAGATTCTCCGCAAAATCTTTGAAAATCCCGAAATGCTCGATCAGCCGATCGAAACGGAAATTGAATCATAAAGGACGGAACAGACATGGCAGAAATCAACGCTCCCTGGCTGAAAAACTACGGCGATATCCCGAAAACCCTCAACTATCATCAGGGCTCAATGTGGAGCATGGTGGAAGACATTGCAAAGAAATACCCCGAAAACGTCGCATACGATTTTATGGGTAAAAAGACGACCTATCGGATCTTTGCCCAGAAGGTTGAGCTCTGCGCCCGCGCGCTCAAGGCGATCGGCATCCGCGAGGGCGACCGCATCACGCTTTGCATGCCGAACTGCCCGCAGACGGTCATTCTGTTCTATGCGGTCAACCTCGTCGGCGCGATCGCGAATATGGTCCATCCGCTTTCGAGCGAAAACGAAATCAAATACTTTCTCAAAGAATCCGACAGCATCGCCGCGATCACGCTCGATCAGTTTTATCATAAATTCGAAGCGATCCGCTCCGAGGTAAACCTGAGCCACGTGATCATCGCGAGCATCCGCGACGCGCTCTCCGCGCCGATCAAGGCAGGCTACATGCTGACCGAGGGGAGAAAAATCAAAAAGATCCCGAAGGATGCGCCGATCATCCGCTGGAACGATTTTATGCGGCTCGGGAAAAAATATCATTGGAAGTACCGCGTCGATCGCAAATCGGACGATCCCGCCGTGATTCTTTACAGCGGCGGCACGACCGGCATCATGAAGGGCATTCTGCTTTCAAACCTCAATTTCAACGCCCTGGCCGCCCAGGTTATCGCCACCAATCCGATGTTCCGCCCGGGCGATAAAATGCTTGCGGTCATGCCGATGTTCCACGGCTTCGGCCTAGGAGTCTGCATCCATACGATGCTTGCGACCGGCGGCCGCTGCGTCCTCGTTCCGCGCTTTACCGCCCAGAGCTACGCAAAGCTTCTGGTCAAAGGCCGCTGCAATTTCATCGCAGGCGTTCCGACGCTCTACGAAGCGCTGCTGCGGCTGCCGATGATGGAAGGCGCCGATCTCTCCTGCCTCAAGGGCGTTTTCAGCGGCGGCGATTCGCTCTCCGTCGAGCTGAAAAAACGCTTCGATCAGTTCCTGTATGATCATAAAGCCACCATTCAGGTGCGCGAGGGTTACGGCACGACGGAATGCGTTACGGCGAGCTGCCTGACGCCGGTCAATCTCTACCGCGAAGGCAGCATCGGTTTCCCCTTCCCCGATACGTTCTATAAGATCGTAAAGCCGGGCACACAGGAAGAAGTTCCTTACGGCGAAGACGGTGAAATCTGCATCAGCGGTCCGAGCGTCATGCTCGAATACCTCCACCATCCCGAAGAAACCGCGAAAACGCTCCAGACGCATCCCGACGGCCGCCGCTGGGTCCATACCGGAGATCTCGGCTCGATGGATGAAGACGGCTTCATCTATTTCAAGCAGCGGATCAAGCGCATGATCATCACCAGCGGGTACAACGTCTATCCCTCTCAGCTCGAGAATATCCTCGACGCCCACGAGCTCGTTCAGATGAGCTGCGTAATCGGCGTTCCCGATCCCTATAAAATGCAGAAGGTAAAAGCGTTCGTCATGCTCAAGCCGGGATTTGCCCCGAGCGAAGAACGCAAGCAGGAGATCCTCGCCTACTGCCGCAAGAACATTGCGAAATACGCGATGCCCTACGATATCGAATTCCGCGAAACACTCCCGAAAACGCTCGTCGGCAAGGTTGCCTACCGCGAGCTTGAGGAAGAGGAGCTTAAAAAGATCGAAGCACAGAAACAGTCCGCAGCCGAATAAAACGAAAAGGCGCCTGCTTTTTGAGCAGACGCCTTTTTTCTATTCGGTTTCAGAGCCTTCCGGAGGAAAAAGCAGACATCCCGTTTTCTGAAAACGGCGGATCATCTCCCACGCCTGAGCTTCGGAGATCCTGAAATGCTCCGACGTACAGGCAATGCAGCTGCATTCTTCGGCACCTCGGTTGACGAGCTTTTTGTAAAAGCCGATATCGTACTGCGTCAGCGCTCTGCCGCAAACGGAACAGTTCATTTCACATCGACTTCTTTGCCGATGAAGACGGCGCAGTCGTGCGCATCGATCGGCTGGCGGAGATAATCGCGGATCACGCCTTCGTCTTTACCGGTAAACGCGTTCGTCAGCTGCAGGCCTTTTCCCGACGAGCTCGTAAAGCCGATCTCCTCGAGCATGAACCACATATGGTCGTTCTTCTTTTCGCCGAGATTGACAAACATGATCGCGACCTCGTTGTTCGAGAGCAGACGGACGTAGATGTTCTGGAGGTTGTCTTCGCTGCGGCGGACGGCAAACGGCGTTCTTGCGTCTTCATCCTGATTGATCCTCAGCAGATACGGATTCGTCACGAGCGAAAGCATTGTATCGTCGATATTGCGCAGGTCGCAGCCGAGCATCAGCGGGCAGCCGAACATGCACCAGAGCGCGAATTCGGTGCGGTACTCGAGATCGGTGCAGCCCGAAGCGGCAACGTTGCCGCGGTTGCGCATTCCGACGGTCAGCATATCGATATCGTTGAAGCAGCCGGGCGCGGAAAACTTGAAATTATCGATCTGGCTGACGAAAATATCGCGGAACGAAACGAAATTATCGAAAATATCGCCGGTCGAGCGGTACATTCCCGCGCCGGTCGAGCGGATCCAGTCGTGAACGCTGTCACGGCCCCAGTTGCAGGCGGAAAGAAGAATGTCTCGCCCGCAATTACGCAGCGCCATGCTGATCCGGCGATAAAGCAGCGGACCTTCGATCGTCATCGGCGTATAGCAGAAATCGTATTTGAGAAAATCCGCACCGTATTCGGCAAAAGTTTTTGCATCGAGAAACTCGTGGTCGTAAGAACCCGGGAAATCGGCGCAGGTACGCGTACCCGCACAGGAATACATCCCGAATTTCAGCCCCTTGGAATGTACGTAATCGGAAACGGCCTTCATTCCGTTCGGGAATTTTACCGGATCGGGGACGATCCTGCCCGTTTCAGGATCCCGCTGGCGCTCGCTCCAGCAGTCGTCAATCACCAGATACTCATAGCCCGCTTTCAAAAGGCCCTTTTCGACCATCGCGTCGGCCGTTTCCCGGATCATCTCATCACTGATGTTCTGGGCGAAGGTATTCCAGGTATTAAATCCCATTGGCGGTTTTTTCGGATACATCTTTGTTTCCTCCTTAAAGTGCGTCATTTTTCTTCATTATAGCATATCAGACCGGTTTTGCAACAGGTCGTGCCGGAATACCGTTCCGGCGCCGGATGCGTTCAGAAAGAGAAATGTTAGCGGATTTCAAAACGCATCAGATCCATCGCGCCGCTACCGTCAAATGTAAAGAAAAGCGGAAAAACACCGGCCGGAACATTAAGAGGAGCGCGGAAATCCGAGAAATTCGGGGTGCCGGCGACTTCAATGCATGCGCCCGGGTTTTCGGGCAGGGCGGTAAATACCGTTATTTTTCCCTTCGCGCTGCCGCGCAGGGAAACGCGGATCTCCGTTTCTTCTCCGGTAAAGCGGAAATATTTGAATCCGGCGAGAGCACCGGCGGTAAAATTCGCGATGTACTGACGCGAATCTTCCTCACGTTCGGCGGGAAGCTGGGTAAAATACGGATGGATTCCTTTCGGATCCTCCTCAAATGTCTCGAGATAGGCGAAGGTACCTTCGCGGCTGCGGAGATTGCACGCGATTCTCGCCTCGTAAGTTCCCTTTGCCGGCAGAGGTCCCGCGTTCAGGCCGCAGGAGGTCATTTCAACCTGCGGGATTGAACCGTCCCCGAGGATCTCGATTTTCTCTGCGCATCCCTGACGGGCACATTTCTGCCGATTTGTCTGCCGATGGTAGAAAACATACCACTGACCGCCGAGTTCCACGAGGCCGCCGTGCGTGTTGCCGGTGTAATTGACCGCTTCGGTATTGCCCTGATAGCCGATATCTCCGATACTGACAATAATCCCGCCGTAACGGAATTCCCCGTCGGGACGG
>CACZON010000099.1 GCA_902782805.1 Oscillospiraceae bacterium | reverse complement strand
CTATCTGAACCGCGGCCTTTGGAACGGAAAGCGCCTGCTCTCCGAAGCGTGGGTCGACGAGGCCTCTTCGATCCATTCCGATAATTCCCCGAGCGACTGGCCGGATTGGCGCAGCGGCTATTGCTATCAGTTCTGGCACAATTCGCGCGGCGGTTACCGCGGCGACGGCGCCTTCGGCCAGTACAGCTTCATCCTCCCGGATCTCGGGATCGTTGCCGCGGCGCTCTGCGAAGCGGAGAACCTCCAGCACGCGGTCGACATTGTCCACGAAACGGCGCTCGCGCTCTTTGAAGAGGAGAACGAAGGCGACGTGGAGACCGCGATCGCGGCACACTACGCGCCGGAGAAGACGGCGCCCGTGCCGTTTGCCGTGCCGCGCTATTTCAAGGCGGAGGAGAACGCGCTCGGGATCAGCACTGTGAAGCTCTCGCGCGAAGGGGACGCTTTTGTATTTGCCGTTTCGAACGGCTTGAGTCTGACCTCGGTTCGCTGCGGGAACGGCGAATGGATCGACAACCGCACCTCGGCGGAAGCGCTCTTCGCCCCGGCGATGAACGCGCAGACGAGCGAGCGGACGGCGGGGCTTTCCGCGGCGTATTCCTTCAAATCCGGAAGGCTGACCGTTGAACTGCGCAGCCGCTGCACCCCGCATCATTATACGGTGCAGATGAGCCTCCACGCCAAAACCCTGCGTGTTGCGCTCTCCGGACTGACTGCCGGCAGACTGCCGCAGAAGGAACTGGTGCTGGAAGAGATCTGAAAAGGCCGAAACAGAAAACGAAAACCGGCTGTCTCCCAAAGGAGGCAGCCGGTTTCTTTTTTAGATCCCTTCGTTGTCAAAAGCGGGAATAAAGCTTTCTTCCGCGGCCTCTCCGCTTTGCAGGAAGGCGCGGCGGATGCCGAGCGATTCGGCGAAAGAAACGACGCTTTCGTATTCCTCGTCCGTTACGCGGCGCATAAGCGCGGCGGGCAGATCGGGAAACAGCGGCGTATACTGGCGCATGATGCTCAGGAAGATCCCGTCGCCGTAGGTCTTATAAAGATAGCGCAGAATGCGCTTTGCGCTTGCGGTCTCGCCGGGCAGGACGAGGTGACGGACGCAGACGCCGCTGAGCATTTTTCCGTCTTCGCGCAGGATCGCAGCTCCGCGCTGGCGGAACATCTCCGCGATCGCCGCCTTTGCGATCCGGGGGTAATCGGGCGCCGAGGAATAGGCGGCGGCCGCCTCGGAACCGTAGTATTTGAAATCGGGGAGATAGATCTCGATCAGACCGTCGAGCCGGCGGAGCGATTCCACCGTTTCGTAGCCGCTCGAATTATAGACGAACGGCAGGGAAAAGCCCCGCCGCTTTGCCGTTTCGATCGCGGCTGAGACCTGCGGGAGAAAATGCGCGGCGGTCACGAGGTTGATGTTTTCGGCGCCTTTTCCGGCAAGCTCGAAAAAGATCTCGCAGAGGCGGTCCGCGCCGATGATTTTTCCGGTATTCCCGCGGGAGATCTCGCGGTTCTGGCAGTAGACGCACCGAAGCGAGCAGCCGGAGAAAAAGACGGCGCCGCTGCCGCCGTGAAAGGAAATCGGCGGCTCCTCCCAAAAATGAAGCGCCGCGCGGGCGGCCCGGATCTCGCTTTTTTCGCCGCAGCGCCCGGGAAACTTCGTCCGGTCGATCCCGCAGGCGCGCGGGCAGAGGCGGCAGGAGAGATACTCGTTATTCATCTTCGCCTCCGCTGAGGTTCTCAAGGAACGCTCCGATGAGCTCAAGATTATCCGGATCAAGGCTGCGGTCGAGGAACGTCCGGTCCCGAAAACTCGTAAGGGTGCCGAACAGTCCGCGGGAATAGGAGGAGACGCAGACGTATTTTTCAAAAACGCGCGCCGCGGCCGGAAGAACGCACCGTTCGGCAACGGATACGGTGTTGCTCTTATGCGGATGGTTTTTGATCGCGCCGATCACCGCATCGCAGAGCTCGGCGTCTTCGCGCAGGGCTCTCGAGCAGGCAAACAGAAAATGATCGCCCCTGCCCATCGAATCGAGATGGATCACGAGCGCGTCGTCACATTCCGGATGCCGGCGCGAAAAGGCGCGTGCGCCGCGCGGGAGCAGCGGCGGATCGTCGAAGAAGACGAAAGCGATCCCGCGCGATTCGAGCTCCTGCGGCGAAAGGGTGCGCAGCGTTTCGATGGCGGCGATGACCCCGGAGGCGTTGTCGTTGGCATGGCGCGAAAGCGTCGGCCCGAAAAACCAGAGCAGCAGAACGGCGAGAACGATGAGGAAAAAAACGATCAGGGAACCGGAAAAGCGCTGTGTCAGCTGAAAATAAGCGTCTTCGGCGAAAAGCGCAAGAAATCCGAGCGCCAGACACAGGAGAAAGCGGTAAGAACCGTGGAGAAACCGGTGCTTCGGGATCTTCAGGTTCGGCAGGAGCAGGGAGGGCTTGTTCGAAAGGCGCGTCGTAACGAGAAGATCGGCGGAATCGGGATCGCCGACGATGAAATTGACCCGGTGCAGCAAAAGGCCGAAGCGCTCCTCGGAAACGGGATAGCCGGCGCCGTAAAAAAGCTCCGTCATCCGGCGGCGGAAATCCGCCCGCTGGCGCGGCGTTCTGCGCGCGCTGCAGCGCTCGAAAATATGGCGCGAAAATTTCGTCATAAAACGCACTCCTTTCCCTTCGTTTCCGGCGGGGAGATTCCGGCACCCGTCTTCATCCTCATTCTACCATAATTTCGGAAAAAAGCAAAGAAAAGCGCAAGAATTGGATTGACAGAAAGCCGGAAATTCGGTTTAATTGAATTATAGAAGAAATACGGAGGTAGCACTATGGATTTTAAAAAAGCAGCCCATGAGCTGGTTTCCAAGATGACTTATGCCGAAAAAATGTCGCAGATGCGTTACGACGCGCCGGCGATCGAGCGTCTCGGGATCCCCGCCTATAACTGGTGGAACGAAGCGCTCCACGGCGTAGCGAGAGCCGGAAAAGCAACGGTTTTCCCGCAGGCGATCGCAATGGCGGCGAGCTTTGACACCGAACGGATGGAAGAGGTCGCAACGGCGATTTCCGACGAAGCGCGCGCGAAATACAACGAATACAAGACCTTCGGCGATACCGAGATCTATCAGGGCCTGACTTTCTGGAGCCCGAACATCAATATCTTCCGCGATCCGCGCTGGGGCCGCGGCCATGAGACCTACGGCGAAGATCCGTATCTCACCGGTACGATGGGAACGGCCTTCATCAAGGGCCTGCAGGGCAACGGAAAATACCGCAAGCTCGACGCGACGATCAAGCATTTCGCCGTCCACAGCGGCCCGGAGGCGCTGCGCCACCATTTCAACGCGGTCGCAAACGAAAAGGACCTCTACGAGACCTATCTCTGGGAGTTCAAATACTGCATCGACCACGCGAAGCCTTCCGCGCTGATGGGCGCATACAACCGCACCAACGGCGAACCCTGCTGCGCGAGCAAAACGCTCCTGGTGGACATCCTGCGCGGCGAATTCGGCTTTGAGGGCTACGTCGTTTCGGACTGCGGCGCGATCAGCGATATCAACAAAAACCATAAAGTGACGGCGAACGAGGCCGAAAGCGCGGCCCTCGCGGTCAACAACGGCTGCGATCTCAACTGCGGCTATGCGTATCAGTACCTCAAAACCGCGGCGGCGCTCGGTCTGATCGACGAGGAAACGATCACGAAGAGCGTGGAACGCCTCTTCGAAGCGAGATTCCGCCTCGGTATGTTCGCGGACGACTGCGAATACGACAAGATCCCCTACGACGTCGTCGAATGTGAAAAGCACACCGCGCTCAACCGCAAGATGGCGCAGGAGACGATCGTGCTGCTCAAAAACGACGGCATTCTGCCGCTCAAAAACGCAAAGAAGATCGCCGTGATCGGTCCGAACGCGGACGATGCGAACGTCCTGCTCGGCAACTACAACGGCCGGCCTTCGCGCTACTCCACGATCCTGCGCGGCATTCAGGACGGCACCGACGCCCAGGTCCGCTACGCCTGGGGCTGCCATATCTACAACGACGAAGTGGGCGATTGGGCGGAACATCCGACGCGCGAAGCGATCCTCGCCGCGAGATGGGCCGACGTCGTGATCCTCTGCATGGGCATCAACCCGATGATGGAAGGCGAGGAAGGCGATTCCTACAACGCAGACGCCGCCGGCGACAAAAAGGACATCGAGCTGCCGAAGTCCCAGAAGATCCTCTTCGACGCCGTTATGGCCGAGAAGAAGCCGACCGTTTTCGTCAACATTTCCGGAAGCTGCCTCAACCTCTGCGCGGCGGACGCGCAGTGCAACGCCGTTGTACAGTGCTTCTATCCGGGCGCCGAGGGCGGAAACGCGCTCGCCGATGTCCTCTTCGGCAAGGTTTCGCCGAGCGGAAGACTGCCGGTGACCTTCTACCGCAGCGACAAGGATCTGCCGCCGTTCGAAGATTATTCGATGGAAAACCGTACGTATAAATTCTTCAAGGGCGATCCGCTCTATCCCTTCGGCTACGGGCTTACCTACAGCGAGATCGAGGAGGACTGGAAGGACGAGAATACCGTTGTGCTTCGCAACAAGGGCGAATACGATACCGGCTATTCCGTTTTGAAGTTCGAGTATCTTCCGCATAAGAGCCTCTGCGGCTACAAGTACGTATTCCTCAAAGCGGGCGAAAGCCTCGAAGTAACATTCTGAAAAAGCAGGAGCGCGGCGCAGGCTGCGCTCCTCTTTTTTGACGGAAAGGCCGGTCTTTCTTTCGCGAACTGCGGAAAAATCGTTCCCTGCGCGCCGGAATCAGCCGAAAACCGCCGGAAAGACAAAGCAAAAGGAGACGCGAAAGAGCCGCGTCTCCTTTTTTTGCCCATGAAACCGATTATTTCATGTTCTGCTCGTAGGATTCGATCATCTTCTTGACCATCTGGCCGCCGATCGAACCGGCCTGCTTCGAAGTAAGCTCGCCGTTGTAGCCGTCCTTGAGGCTTACTCCGACCTCGGAAGCGGCTTCCATCTTGAATCTGTCCAGAGCAGTTCTCGCTTCCGGAACAACGTTCTTTTTGCTTGCCATTTTCTTTTCTCCTCATCTTTATTTGCGTTTGCAGTAGTTATTCTTGACGCCGAAGGGAGGATTATAAGTGGCAAAAATATGAAATGAACGGGAAGAAAAACTGCTTGTGCTTTTGAAAATCGAAACGAAAATTCCGGGAAATACAGGGAATCCGCGTTCTTTCCGTTGCGCAGCCGTCTTGATGCGAAGCGCGAATCCGGATCGATCCTTTTTTGCCTGCAACGGCGGGATCCGGCGTTTGACGCAAATATGTTTCTGTGCTATGATAAAAGCAGCAAAATGGGAAACGTCACATGAAAGCGAGGAGGGAAGAGGAAAAGATGGCTTTTTTTCTTTTCAGAAAAGCGATCCGTAAAGTTCCGGGAAAGGTGATCCGGGCAGTGCCGCTGCCGCAGCCGGAAATCCTGGAAGGCTTCGGCATGCGCGAGCAGATCGGCGAGATCTGCAAAGCGGCGGGCTATCAAAGCGTTCTGCTGGTGACCGACCGCAACGTATATATGCTCGGCTTTACCGAAAAAGCGGAGTCCTCGCTCAAGGAAGCAGGGATCCGCTGCACGGTTTTCAAGGAGATCGATTCCGAGCCGACGGCTGCGATCATCCGCTCCGGAAAAGTGGCCGCCGCGCTCTGCGGGGCGGACTGCATCGTTGCGATCGGGGGCGGTTCCGTACTTGATGCGAGCAAGATCATCGCGGCGGCGGGAAAACGGCCGATCCGCCGCGCGGACCGCTATCTGCATAAATTCGCCTACGTCAAAGGGAAAACGCTCCCGCTGATCACCGTCCCCTCAACGGCGGGGACCGGCGCGGAAAACACCGTAGGCGCGGTGGTAAAGGATTCCCACGGCGTCAAGCATTCCACGGTCGTTGTCGGCCTGAACATCACAAACGTGATTCTCGACAGCGAGCTGACGCTCAACGCGCCCCAGAGCGTCACCGTATGGTGCGGGATCGACGCGCTCAGCCACGGCCTCGAAGGCCTGCTCTCGGATACGGATTCGAGCGAGGAGGACCTCGAAAAAAGCCGCGAGTGCGTCAAGCTCTGCATGGAGAATCTGCCGGTCTTACTAAAGGAGCCGAGAAATCCGGACGCGCGGCTGCGCATGTGCGAGGCGGCGGACCTCGGCGGCAACGCGATCAACAAGCAGCTTGCTGGTTACGTCCACGCTTTTGCCCATTCGATCGGCGCGCTCTATCATCTGCCCCACGGCCAGGCGATTGCGCATTGCATCCTGCCCGTTACGGCGGATCAGAAAGAAATCTGCCGCGAAAAGCTCGCGGCGCTTTCCGTCTACTGCGGCTTTGCCGAAAAGGATGAAGCGCCCGCCGCCGCGGCGGAAAAATACCTTGAAAAGCTTACGCAGCTTCTGAAGCTCTGCGGGCTTCAAAAGGGCTGCGATGCGCTGAAGCAGGATGATTATCCGAAGCTGCTGAAAATGATCAACGCCGATTCGATCAATTATTCGCCCTCAAAAACGCTGCGCGACGAAGAAATCCTCGCGCTGCTCGATCAGATCAGGAAGGGAGATTTACTATGAGCTTCACGCAGGAAAGAATCCGCGATATCGTTCTGACGCAGCGGAAATTCTTCCGCTCTGGGAAGACGCTCGACGTAAAATGGCGCATCGAGCAGCTCAAAAAGCTTAAGCAGGCGGTCCTCGACCACGAGGAACTGCTCGAAGCGGCGCTTTGGGAGGACCTCGGCAAGAGCAAAACGGAGGCGTATCTCTGCGATATCGGCCCGGTGATCGTTGAGGTCAACGAGATCCTGCGCGGGATCAAAAAATGGGCGCGCCCGGAGAAGCATTTCAGCGGAATGATGTGTTTCCCGAGTATGCGCACGACGGTCTATAAGATGCCCTACGGCGTATCGCTGATCATCAGCCCCTTCAATTTCCCGATCCTGCTGACGCTCGGCGTTCTTGCGGCGAGCATCAGCGGCGGCAATACCGCGGTGATCAAGGCGAGCTCAAAATCGGCGGCGAGCACCCGAGCGCTGCAGAAGCTGATCGCCGACACCTTCCCCGAAGAGTACGTCGCCATGATCGACGGCGGCCACGACGTTGCGGATTTCTGCCTCGCCGAACGCTTCGACAAGATCTTCTATACCGGATCGCCGGCCGTTGCGAAGCACGTTCTCGAGCAGGCCTCGCATCATCTGACCTCGGTCGCGCTCGAGCTCGGCGGTGAAACGGGAAACTGGGCAATCGTCCGGCGCGATGCGGATCTTCGCGACGCCGCGCGGAAAATCGCGTTCTTCAAACTCTGCAACGCCGGCCAGATCTGCATCAACGTCAATCAGATCGCCGTAGCCGAAGAGGTGGCGGACGAATTCAACGCTGCGCTCAAGGCGGAGTTTATCCGCCAGATCGGCGAAAAGCCGCAGGAAAATCCGGATTACCCAAAGCTGATCACCCACGCGGTTTATGAAAAATGCGAACGCCTGAGCGAAGAATACCGCAACCGCGTTATTTTCGGCGGAACGGGGGACCCCGAAACCGACCGTTTCGCGCCGACGATGATCTACCCCGTCGGAGCGGACGAAGACATTGTTCAGCACGAGCTGTTCTGCCCGATCTTGCCGATCGTGCCCTTTCAGGATGCGCAGATCGATTCGCTTGCAGAGCTGATCGCTTCGCGCGAGCATCCGCTTTCGATGTACGTTTTCACCTCGGACATGAAGTGGGCGAAGCGCTTTATGGCGTCCCAGCAGTACGGCGGGGGCTGCATCAACGAGGTCTGCATCCATATGATGGTCAAGGGCGTTCCCTTCAACGGCACGGGTCATTCCGGGATGGGCGCCTACCACGGCGTCTGGGGGTTCCGCGAATTTACGCATCCGACAACGGTTCTGAAGGGCAAAACGCGCGGCAACCTCCCGCTGCGCGAGCATCCTTATTCCGGCAAAGCGGGCGAACGGAAAATGAAGCTGCTCAGAATTTTCGAGAAATAAAGGGAAAAGAACACCTCCGAACGGCGCGCGGCGCACGGCAGCGGAGGTGTTTTTCGTTTTGAAACGGCAGAAAAACATTTCGAAAAATTGCAATCGCGCGCGCTTCGTGGTACAATATCACTGAAAAGAGGGATGAACTATGTACCGTTATGAACTGCATCTTCATTCTTCCGCGTGCAGCCGCTGCGGGCGGCAGACGATGGAAGAAATCGTAACCGCGCTCAAAGAAAAGCACTTAAGCGGCGCCGTGATCACGAATCATTTTTACTACGGCAACACCGCGATCGATAAAACGCTTCCCTGGCACGATTTCGTGATGGCGTATCAGGAGGATTACCTCTACGGCGCGCGACTTGCGAAAGAGGCCGGCGTAAAGCTCCTGTTCGGGGTCGAGGAGGGAATTTCCGAGGACCGCGGAAAAGAAGTACTGATCTACGGCGTCCCGGCGGCGGAAATCGCCGCGCGCGACGAGCTGCGGCTGAGCAACCTGCCGATGCTCTCCGAGTTCGTCCGCTCGCAGGGCGGCGTGATCATCCAGGCGCATCCGTTCCGCGACCGTTTCTATATCGAAAATCCGAACACGCAGCCGCGTGCGGAGCTGATCGACGGGATCGAATTCTATAATGCCCAGAACACGCCGGAAGCGAACGAAAAATCGCTCCTCTACATCAAGGAGCATCCCGAGATGATCGGGATCGTCGGCAGCGACGCGCATGTCCCGCAGAACGTCGGAGATACTTTTATTGAGACGTCGCAGGAGATCGCCGATGAAAACATGCTCGTGAAAGTCCTCAAAGAGAGAAAATTCACCTGCTTCTGGGGTGAAGAAGCGGCGGCGCGCCTGAAAGAATAGGAACGCTGCCGAAAAAGGCGTTCCCGAACGTTTGAAGGTGAAACCATGAAACTGGAATTTCTCGGAGCGGCCCATGAGGTGACCGGCTCCTGTACGCTTGTTTCCGCCTGCGGAAAACGCTTTCTCGTTGACTGCGGGATGGAGCAGGGGAAAGATCTTTATGAAAACGCCGAGCTGCCCGTCGCGCCCGGCTCGATCGATTTTATCCTGCTGACCCACGCGCACATCGACCATTCCGGAAAAATCCCGGAGCTCGTCGCGCGGGGATACCGGGCGCCGATCTACTCGACCGAAGCGACGCACGAGCTCTGCAAAATCATGCTGCTCGATTCCGCCCATATCGCCGAGCAGGAGACTGCCTGGCGCAACCGGAAGGCGAAGCGTTCCGGAAAAGAGCTCTGTGAGCCGCCGTATTCCGTTGCGGATGCGGAAAAAGCGCTCCGGCTTTTCAAGACCTGCTCCTACCGGAAAGAGATTTCCCCCGCAAAGGGAATCAGCGTCCGCTTTACCGACGCCGGGCATCTGCTCGGTTCGGCGAGCATTGAGATCACCGCCGAGGAAAACGGCCGGAGGACGACCGTCGTCTTCTCCGGCGACGTCGGCAATACCGACCGCCCGCTGATCAACGATCCCGTTTCGCCGAAAGCGGCGGATTACCTCGTTGTTGAATCGACCTACGGCGACCGGCTCCACGGCGCGCGCGCCGACTACGTTTCGCAGCTCGTTTCCGTTCTGCAGGATACGTTTGACCGGGGCGGCAACGTCGTCATTCCGGCGTTTGCCGTAGGCAGAACGCAGGAGCTGCTCTATCTGCTGCGCATCATCAAGGAGCGCGGGCTTGTTCACGGCCACGATCATTTCCCCGTTTACGTCGATTCCCCGCTCGCCGTTGCCGCAACGGAGATCTACAGCGGCGAGATGGACGAATACTACGATCCCGAAGCGCTCGAGCTGCTTTCAAGAGGGGTCAACCCGATCAAATTTCCGGATCTCCGGGTTTCCGTAACGAGCGAAGAGTCGATCCGCATCAACCAGGACCGCGAGCCGAAGGTGATCCTCTCCGCGAGCGGAATGTGCGAAGCGGGCAGGATCCGCCACCATTTAAAGCATAATCTCTGGCGGCCGGAAAGCACGATCCTCTTCGTCGGATATCAGACGCAGGGCACGCTCGGGCGGCTTCTGCTCGACGGCGCTCAGCAGGTGAAGCTTTTCGGCGAAGAGATCAAGGTTCGGGCGAATATCACGGCGATGGAGGGCATCAGCGGCCACGCGGACCGGGATCTGCTGCTTTCCTGGATCGACGGCTTCGAAAAAAAGCCGAAGCGCGTCTTCGTCAACCACGGCGACGATACGGTCTGCGACGTTTTCGCGCAGGCGGTGACCGAACGGTTCTCGATTCCCGCCGAGGCGCCTTATACCGGCGCCGTCTTTGATACCGCGCTCGACGCCTTTACCGAAGAGGGCAACCGCCGGCAGATTGAAAAGAAGCCCGAAAAGGAGCGCGAATCAACGGCGTTCCGCAGGCTCTCCGCAGCGGTCGAACAGCTCGCGGCGATCGTGCAGCGCTATAAAAACGGCGCGAACAAGGATCTTTCGAAGTTTGCCGATCAGATTCTGGCGCTCTGTAAAAAATGGGACCGCTGAAATAAAAAAGTATTTGACATCCGAACGAAAATTTGATATACTCATCATTGCGGCATAAAACGCCGCAAAAACGGGCCCGTAGCTCAGCTGGGAGAGCGCACGGTTCGCATCCGTGAGGTTCGAGGGTTCGATCCCCTTCGGGTCCACCAGATCAAAAAACCCGTCGACGAATGTCGACGGGTTTTTTAATTTTTACACTATTGACGGAAACACGTCTCCCCCTCCTTGT